>NZ_JBKEAE010000003.1:0-12523 GCF_047971885.1 Tropicimonas sp.
GTTCGTGTTGCCGTCATGAACGGCTTCACCGCGCTCGGCATATCTGTCACAGAGGCCGTGGGATAAGTCCGTCCGGGAAAGGGGAGCCTCGGCCATCAGCCGATTTGTGCAACAGAGTCGTCGCACCCCAATCTATGCAAAAATGCCTCTCGAGCCGGATTATCCGCACCCCCAGACGAGAGGGCTCGACGATGGTCGATACGACGTCTTACGATAACGCCGATTTCATTCCCGAGGGTCACAGCTATTTCGACCGCTGGGCGAAGGCGGCGGCCAGTTTTCGTGCCAGATGGCCGCGCGCGCTGCAAAGGCTCGATTGCCCCTACGGACCGGGTGAGCGACAGAAATACGACCTGTTTTTTCCCGAAACGGCGGTGCGGGGGCTGCTCGTCTTCGTGCATGGCGGGTTCTGGCACCTTTCAGGGCGCAAGGACTGGTCGCATCTGGCCGCCGGCGCGCTTGGCAACGGCTGGGCGGTGGCCATCCCCTCCTATCCGCTGGCGCCGGAGGCCTGTATCGCCGAAATCACCCGATCGCTTGCCCGCGCCATGCCGGTGATGGCGGCCGAGGTGACCGGGCCGGTCCTGATTGCCGGCCATTCCGCCGGCGGACACCTGACGATGCGGATGGTTTGCCCGGACGTGGACCTGCCCGATGCGCTGCGCGCCCGGATCGCCGGTGTTCTGCCGATCTCGCCGCTGGCCGATCTCAACCCGTTGCTGATGCTGCCGATGAACGAATACCTGCGCATCGACCCGGACGAAGCCGAGACCGAAAGCCCGATCAACTGGCCGGCACCGCCCTGTGCCGTGCTGATCGTCGTGGGCGGTTCGGAGCGGCCGGCCTTTCTGGATCAGTCCATCCGCATGGCAGATGCGTGGATGAAATCGGATCTGAGGGTCGTCGAGGGACGGCACCATTTCGACGTGATCGAACCGCTCGCCGATCCCGAAAGCGCCATGGTACAACAGATGCTGAGCATGGCGGCCGGGGGCTGACCCCGGCCACCGCGCAGGATCTCTCCGGTCATGCAGAGCGGCTGATAGCGTGTCCGTACCGGTCGGCCCATGTCGGAACCGGATCGCCAAGGGCGGAACGCGCGAAATAGACGCCGCGCGCGATCGCACGGGTGACGCAGATGGCCGCGGCATGGCCCAGCACGATCGTTCCCACCAGTTCGTCCTCCAGCCGGCGCGCACCGGTGGCCACCGAAAAGACGAGATCGCCGTCAAGCGGGGTATGCGCCGGGACGACCGCGCGCCCGATGCCGTCATGGGCGGCGGTCGCCATGCGAAGACATTGCGCCTGCGTCAGATCGGCATCGGTGGCGACAATGGCCAGCGTCGTCGCCTGACCAGGCTTCATGCCGGGTTCGAGCGCCGGATTGTGTTTCCCGATCGGGCCCAGGCCGCCGAACTCGTCGCCGAATTCCCACGACGCCGCCCAGAATTCCGGGCCGCTGCTGCCCACGACATCGCCAAGCGCGTTGACCGCGACGATCGCCCCGACCGTGATCCCGTTGTCGAGCACCAGCGATGCGGAGCCGAGCCCGCCCTTGAGTGTCCGCGTGGTTGCCCCGGTGCCGGCCCCGACGGTGCCAAGCCCGAAATCGGTACCGGCCGATTCCAGTGCCTCGCGCCCCAGCGCCTTGTAGGGGTTTTCCTGCCAGCCCTTGTTGCCGCCGTTCAGCAGGTCGAACAGGATGGCCGCCGGCACGATAGGCACCCGCTGGGTACCTACCTTGAAGCCGCGTCCCGCCATCCGGAGCCCGTCGGCCACGCCCGAGCCGGCATCGAGCCCGAAGGCCGAGCCGCCGGCGAGAACCAGCGCATCCATCTGCTGCACGATCTTGTCAGCGGCCAGCAGATCGGTCTCGCGCGTGCCCGGGGCGCCGCCCATGATGCTGACCGACGCATTCATCGGTTCGTCCCCGACCACGACGGTCACGCCGGACTTCAGCAGGTCGTCGCTCGCGTTGCCGACCCTGATGCCCGGCACGTCGGTAATCAGGTTCTTCTTTCCGGGTCTCATGGCTGTCTCCTCCTGTTCAGATGCACCGTCCACCATCGACCTTCAGCACGCTTCCGGTCACCATCGCGGCCTCGTCCGAACACAGGTAACAGGCCGCGTTGCCCATATCCTCCGGGGTCGAAAAACGGCCGATGGGGATTGTCGAAAGGAATTTCTCACGCATCTCGGGCGTGTCCTCGCCCATGAACGATGCCAGGAGCGGCGTCTCGCCGGCCACCGGTGCCAGCGCGTTCACGCGGATGCCGGCCGGCGCCAGTTCGACCGCCATCGAACGGGTCGCGGTTATCATCCAGCCCTTGGATGCGTTGTACCATGTCAGCCGGGGCCGGGGCGATATGCCCGCCGTCGAGGCGACGTTCAGAATCGTGCCCGAGCGGCTGGCCTTCATGTGCGGCACGACGTGCAGGGCGGTGTTGTAGACCGATTTCGCATTGACCGCGAAAACCCGGTCGAACGCGGTTTCGCTCACATCCTCCATCGGTTCGGGCAGGTGGGTGATCCCGGCATTGTTGACCAGGATGTCGATCCTGTCGAAGGCGGCGATCGCCGCTTCGGCCATGTCCTTGACCGAGCCGCCAAAGGCCACATCGGTGAACTGCGGCACGCCGCCGATCTCGTCCGCCACCTTGCGGGCGTTTTCGATATTGATGTCGGCCACCATGACGCGGGCACCTTCGGACGCGAACTTGCGCGCGATGCCGGCGCCAAACCCCGAGCCGCCGCCGGTGATGACAGCCGTCTTTCCTTCCAGTCGCATTGCTCCCCTCCCATTGCCCGTCTGCACGGGCCGGTTCAGCAGACACCGCATCGCGGCCGATCACAACAACAATCCACACCGGGCGGCGTTTTGCCGGGGTGGCACATCATGCCCCGGCGGGGCTAGCCGTGCAGACAGGCGACGGTCTTGAGCCGGGTGAAGGAATAAAGCGCTTCGAACCCCTTCTCGCGGCCGTGGCCCGATTTGCCCACACCGCCGAAGGGCAGTTCGACCCCGCCACCCGCGCCGTAGTTGTTGACAAAGACCTGTCCGGCACGCAGGCGTCGCGCCAGCCGCATCTGGCGCGCACCGTCGCCTGTCCAGACGGCCGCGACCAGCCCCAGCCCGGTTCCGTTGGCGATCGCCACCGCCTCGTCCTCGCTCTCGAACGGCAGCAGCATCTGGACCGGGCCGAAAATCTCTTCCTGCGCAAGCACATGGCCGGGCGCGGCGCCCGAAAGCAGGCGCGGCGCGACGTAATGTCCGCCGGTGGGCGCATCTTCGGCAATCCGACCCTGCGCCAGCAGGTCGAGGTCGGCGCCGCGCCGGATGTAGCCCTCGACGATTTCCCTCTGGCGGGCCGAAATCAGCGGCCCGACCTCCAGATCGCGCAGAGCCGGCCCGACCCGGAGTGTGGCGTAGCGCTCCGCCATCCGGCCCGCCACCTCGTCGAACCGGGCGCGGTGGATCAGGATGCGTGAGGCGGCCGAACAGGTCTGTCCGGCGTTCTGGATGCCGGCATTGACAAGGAACGGCAGCGCCGCATCCAGATCGGCATCCTCGAACACCACCTGCGGGGATTTGCCGCCCAGTTCCAGCGTTACCGGAACGACGTTTTCACCCGCAGCCCGCTGCACGGCGCGGCCCACCGGCAGGGAGCCGGTGAACGAGATGTGATCGATTCCCGGGTGGGCCGACAGGACCGCCCCGGCCTCCTCGCCCAGTCCCGGCACGACATTGAGCGCCCCGGCGGGAAGCCCGGCCTCCCCGGCGATGCGGGCGAAGGCGAGCGCGGTCAGACAGGCCTCCTCCGCCGGTTTCAGGACGGTGGCGTTTCCCGCCGCCAGTGCCCCGCCGACCGACCGGCCGATGATCTGCATCGGGTAGTTCCACGGCACGATATGGGCGGTCACACCCCTCGGCTCGCGCAGGGTATAGACGGTGTATCCGTCCAGATAGGGGATCGTCTCTCCCATCAGCTTGTCGGCGGCGCCGCCGTAAAACTCCATGTAACGGGCCAGCGCAATGGCATCGTTGCGCGCCTGTGTCAGCGGCTTGCCGACATCGATGGCTTCGAGCCGGGCCAGTTCGTCGACCCTCGCGCGGACCATTTCGCCGATGCGCATCAGCACGCGCCCACGCTCGGCAGCGGTGGCCCGGCCCCATTCACCGGTTTGCGCGGCGCGGGCGGCGGCAACCGCAGCGTCGATATCACCGGCGCCACCGCGCGCAATGGCGCCGATCTGCCCGCCGGTCGACGGGTCTTCGAGTGGCAGCGTTTCCGCCGGCATCCGCCATGCGCCGTCGATGAACATCTCGCGGCTGTCGAACCAGCCCGCCGTTGCCCCGCTCATGATCCCCTCCACACTGAACCGGGGCAGATTGGCAGATACGGGCGGATGGGCAAGCCCCCGCGCTATTCCGCCGCCATCGGCAGTACCGGCGCCGCTTCGAGCAGCGCGCGGGTGTAGGGATCGGCCGGGGCGGAAAAGACGCGCTCGGTCTCGCCCTGCTCGACGATCCTGCCCGCCCGCATCACCAGCACACGGTCGGTGATTGCGCGCACGACCGTCAGATCGTGGGAAATGAAGAGATAGGTAAGCCCGAAGCGCCGCTGCAGATCGGCCAGCAGATCGAGGATCTGCGCCCGCACCCGGACATCGAGCGCCGAGACCGCCTCGTCCAGCACGATCAGTTCGGGACGGGCTATCAGCGCGCGGGCGATGGCGATGCGCTGCCGCTGCCCGCCCGAGAATTCGTGCGGAAACTTCCCGGCGTCCGCCGCCGCAAGCCCGACGCTTTCCAGCGCCCCGGCGATACGGCTTGGCAGATCAGGCGGACGCCCGGTCAGATGAAACGGCTCGGCGATCAGTCGCCCGACGCGGTGGCGCGGATCGAAACTGCCATAGGGATCCTGAAACACAACCTGCATCCGCCGCCGCAGATCGGGTGGCATGGAGGGCGAAACAGGCCTGTCGTCAAGCCGGATCGAACCGCCCTGCAACGGTTCGAGGCCGAGGATCGCGCGGCTGAGGGTGGATTTGCCGCAGCCGGATTCCCCCACCAGCCCAAGGCTCTCGCCCCGCTTCAGGGTGAAGCTCACCCCGTCCACCGCGCGAAAATGCGGCCGCGACCCGAAAAGCCGCCGGCGCCGCAGGGGATAGTCGCGCACCGCGTCGCGCACCTGAAGCAACGGCCGATCGGTGGGTATTGCCAGCCGGGCCGGACGGTGGCGCGAAGCCTCGAAAAGCGCGCGGGTATAGGGGGTGTGCTGGCGGTGCAGGATGGCGCGGGTCGGCCCCCGTTCGACGATCCCGCCCGATTGCATCACCGCAATCTCGTCGGCCATTTCGGCCACCACCGCCAGATCGTGGGTGATGAACAGGCATGCCATGCCCTCGTCCTCCACCAGTTCGCGGATCAGGGTCAGGATTTGCGCCTGTGTGGTCACGTCGAGCGCGGTTGTCGGCTCGTCGGCGATCAGCAGTCTGGGGCGCAGCGCCACGGCCAGCGCGATGCAGACCCGCTGCCGCTGACCGCCCGAAAGCTCGTGCGGGTACCGGTCGAGCGGAAAGCGGTCCGCCGTCAGGCCGACACGATCCAGCAGCGCCCGCGCGATGCCGGCCGCCTCGGAACGGGTCGCCGCAGCATGGACAAGCAGGGTTTCGGCCACCTGATCGCCGATGGTCCGAACCGGGTTCAGCGCCGTCATCGGCTCCTGAAAGATCATGCCGATCCCCGCACCACGCACCGCGCACATCTGCCGCTCCGACAGGTCGGTCAGAATGCGCCCGTCCAGCGCCACCGATCCTGAAAGCACTGCCCCATGCGGCAGAAGGCGCATCACCGCAAAGGCGGTCATCGACTTGCCCGAGCCGCTTTCCCCCACCAGCCCCAGCGTCCGCCCCGCTTCGATACCGAACGAGACGTCGCGCAGGATCGGCGTGCCGCTAATGGTCAGCGAAAGGCCGTCCGCCCGGATCACCCGACACGCCTCCGCAGGCGCGGGTCCAGAAGGTCGCGCAGCCCGTCGCCCATCAGGTTCAGGCCCAGCACCGTCAGCACGATGCACAGGCCCGGCAGCACGGCAAGACGAGGGTAGGAGTAGAAGAAGGTCTGCGCATCGGCCAGCATGCGCCCCCAGGACGGGGTCGGCGGTTGCGCGCCGAGCCCGACATAGGAAAGCCCGGCCTCGGCCAGAATGCCCATGGAGAACTGGATCGTTCCCTGAACCACAAGCAGGTTGGCGATATTGGGCAGGATGTGTTCGGCCGAGATCATCGCCGATCCCTTGCCCGCCACCCGGGCCGCCATGATGAACTCGCGTTGCCAGATCGACAGCGCCGCACCGCGCGCGACCCGTGCGAAAACGGGGATGTTGAAGATGCCGATGGCGACGATCGCGTTGAGGGCCGAGGGGCCGAAGACGGCGGTGATCAGGATGGCGATGACAAGCGACGGGAAGGCAAAGATCAGATCGTTGCCGCGCATGATGATCTCGTCGAACAGGCTGCCACGGCTGGCCGCCGCCGCCAGCCCCAGCGGCACGCCGAGCGCGATGCCGATCCCGACCGCAACCAGAGCAACCGCGATCGAGGTCCGTGCGCCGGCCATCAGCATCGAGAGCATGTCGCGCCCGAGGTGATCGGTGCCAAGCGGATGCCCCGGCCCCGGCGGCGACAGCTTTGCCGCGATATCCAGCGTGGTGACCTCATGCGGTGTCCAGACCAGCGAGACGAGCGCGGCGGCGAGGAACACGCCAAAGAGCAACGCCCCCAGGATCAGTTGCGCCGGCAGCCTCATCGCGCATGCCTCAACCTGGGGTCGGCGACCGCATAGGCCAGATCGACCAGAAAGGTGACGACGATCACCGCGAAGACCAGCAGCATCACCACCGATTCCACCACGATCAGGTCGCGCTGCGTGATACCCTGAAAGATCAGCAACCCGAGGCCCGGCAGGAAAAAGACCTTTTCGATGATGATCGCCCCGGCGAGCAGAAAGGAAAACTGCAAGCCGATGATGGTAAGCACCGGGATCAGCGCGTTGCGCGTGCCGTGGTTGCGGATCGCCTGCCCCTCGGTCAGGCCCTTGGCGCGGGCTGTGCGGATATAATCCTGCCCCAGCGTCTCGATGAGCGATGATCGCATGACGCGCGCCAGGATCGCCGCCTGTGGCAGGGCCAGCGCCACCGCCGGCAGGGTCAGCGCCCTGAGCGCCGGCCATGGCCCGGCATCCCATCCCGGAAATCCGCCGGCGGGAAAGACCGGCCATCTGATCGCCAGAACCATCACCAGAAGCATTGCGAACCAGAAGTTCGGCACCGCGATTCCAAGCTGGGTGAAGGCCATGATACCATAATCCACCGGCCGCCCGCGCCGTGCGGCGGCGATCATGCCGACCGGCACCGCGACCACCGTCGAAAGCGTCAGTGCCAGAAGCGCCAGCGGCAGCGATATCCACAGCCGTGCCGCGACCAGTTCCGATACCGGCACACGGTAGGTATAGGAGGTTCCGAAATCGCCATGCAGCAGGCCGCCGACCCAGCGCAGGTAGCGTTCGGTCGCGCTGCCGTCGAGCCCGAGCTCGGTGCGCAGGGCGGCCACTGTCTCGTCCGAGGCGTTCAGGCCCAGCATGTAAGCCGCCGGATCGCCGGGGATCACCTCGACCACGGTGAAAATCACCAGACTTGCCGCAACGAGCGACAGGCTCAGGGAAATCATGCGCGTCGTCGCGTAGTGGATCATGACACGAGCCTAGTTGCGCTTTGCCGAACCTGCCAGAGCCATGCTGCCCTGCGGCGTCAGTTTGCCGGCAAGGTGCGGCTTCCGCGCGTCGGCCGCGACCGCCTCAGTCCGTCTTCAGGACCCGCGCCAGCAGGGTGACGAGAAGCGCAAGCATCGCCAGAAGGGCGAAGGCGACACGCAGCGAGAAGGTCTCGGCAATGAACCCGATGACCGGCGGCGCGATCAGCATCGCACCATAACCCAGCGTCGCGACACTGGCGATGGCCTGACCGGGCGGAACCACCGGATCGCAGGCGGCACGGGTAAAGGCCATCGGCCAGACAGCGGCATAGCCGATACCCATCAGCGCGAAACCCGCAAGTGCCGTGCCGAGCGCACTGCTCGATACGATGAGCGTCAGCCCGAGAGCCGCCGAAACGCCGCTGACTCGGGCGACGGTAACGGGGCCGAAGATGGTAATCAGGCGGTCCACCACCATCCGCATTGCCACCATGACGATCGAGAAGACCGTGAAGCCCAGTGCCGCGCTCGCCTCGTCGACGTGAAGCTCGGTGGTCAGGAAAACCGCGCTCCAGTCGACGACCGAGCCTTCGCCGGCGCCCGAGGCCAGCGCCATGACGCCCAGCAACACCAGCGCGCCGCGCGGCAGGGCGAAGACCGGCGCGCCGGGATCGTGCGCCCGCGTCTGCGATACCCAGTCGATTCGCGACATCCACAGAAAGATGGTGCCGAAGATCAGCGAGGCGAGCACGAAGTGCAGTGTCACCGAGAGCCCCAGCGCCACGGCCCCGGCGCCGGTCGCCGCACCGAGGCCGCCGCCGAGGCTCCACATGGCGTGGAACGACGACATGACGGACCGGCCCATGCCCTTTTCGACCTCGGTCGCCCAGCTGTTCATGGTCACATCCATCGACCCGTGGGTGATGCCGAACAGAAACAGTGCGACGGCAAGCCAGCCTGTCGACGGGGCAAGTGCCAGCAGCGGCAGCGCGGGCAGGTAGGCGAAGGCGATCGCCCGCGTGACCCGGTACGCCCCGAGCGTATCCGAAAGCCGCCCGGAAAACGGGAAGGAAATCAGCGCACCCGCGCCCATGACCAGCAGCAGCAGTCCAAATGTCCCCTCGCCGATGTCGTTGGCCTGCATGATGGCCGGAATGCGCGACGCCCAGGTGCCCAGCAGCACGCCGTTGAGCGCGAAGATCGCGGCGACGGCGCGCCACGGGGTCCGGATGGATACCCGGATATCAGACAGTTCGGACATCGAGTCCTCTTTCGATGAAGGGCGCGGCGGTTTCCCGCGGCGCGTCGGTTATCAGAATGTCGAGTTCGTCGCAGCCGCAGACCCGGTGCCGGGCCCGGCGCCCGAGCTTGGCCTGCCCGGTCATGACGATGGATCTGCGGCCCGAACCGGCCATGGCGCGTTTCAGCGCCGCCTCGTCGATATCGTCGGCCGACAGGCCGAAATCCGCATTGAGCCCACAGGCGCCCAGAAAGCTGAGATCGGCGACCACCCTTTCGACCGCGGCAACCGCGTCCGCCCCGACGGCGATACCGCCGAACGGCGAGATGCGTCCGCCGATCAGCATGGTCTCGATCCCCGCGCCAAGCGTCGCCATGGCGATGGCCGGGGTCGGCGTCACCACCAGCGCGCGTGGCAGCGGCGGCAGGGATTGCGCAAGCCGGATCACGGTGGTGCCGCCGTCCATCAGCAGGACCATGCCATCCTCGATCAGCGGCAGGGCGGCGGCGGCAAGACGTTCGGCGACGGGATTGGCCGTTTGCAGGCGTTCGCGCAGGGGGCGGACAGGCCGGCTGACCGGCAGCGCACCGCCGCGCACTCGCTGCACCACGCCCCCGGTCTCGAGCGCCAGCAGGTCGCGCCGGATCGTGTCGGGGGAAACACCGAATTCCCGCGCCAGATCGGCCAGAACCAGCGCCGCGCCGGCGGCGGCACGATCCCTGAGCAGCCCCTGCCGCGCTTCTGGTGTATTGAGAGCCGGACCTGTCACGGAAGGAATCCTGCGGGTTAAATGCAACAATATGCGTATCTATGCAGAATATTGCGAATGTTTGCAAGAATCCATTCCGTGGCGATGGACGCAGCGGCCTTGCCGGGTTAGTTACAGAAGGCCGGCATCAGGCGTTCCTCCAGACGGCCTTGTCGGTTGCCGACTACCCGGCCAGGGGTCCGCTGATGCCCTCAACCGCACCAAGGCCGGATATGTCGCGCTTGAAGATCGCGCTTTTCCGGGCTGCTTGGCGAATATGCCGGCATCCATGCAAGGACCCATGCCATGAAATCCATCCTTAGCTTCTTCGATCTGACCACCGGAGCCGCCAGCACCGTCATGGAAACCGGCCGGCATATCGAGGCGCCCAACTGGACGACCGATGGCGCGGCGCTGATCGTCAATGGCGGCGGCCGGCTCTACCGCGTTGCGCTGAACGCGCCGGCCCTGCACGAGATCGACACCGGTTTTGCCAGCCGCCTCAACAACGATCATGGCATTTCGCCCGATGGCGACCTGCTGGCGATCAGCGATTCCACGCAAACCGATGGCAGTTGCATCTATACGCTGCCGGCCGGCGGCGGCACGCCGCGCCGCGTGACCCGGGCCGTCCCGTCCTACTGGCACGGCTGGTCGCCCGACGGGAAGCGGCTGGCCTATACCGCCAGACGCGGCGCGACATTCCAGATCTACACCTGTCCGGTCGATGGCGGCGCGGAAACGCAGGTCACCTCGGGTTTCGATCATTGCGACGGCCCCGACTACACGCCCGACGGGCGCTGGATCTGGTTTAACGGTGAACGGGACGATTCCGTCCAGCTCTGGCGCGTCCGTCCCGATGGCGGCGGTCCGGAGCAGATGACCGACGACGATCGGGTCAACTGGTTCCCGCATCCCTCGCCCGACGGTTCCTGCGTCGTCTATCTGTCCTACGAGAGCGGCACGCGCGGGCATCCCGCCGAAAGAAATGTCGAACTGCGCCTGATGCCCGCCGAAGGCGGCGCGCCACGTGTGCTTCTGGCCCTGTTCGGCGGTCAGGGAACAATCAATGTGCCATCCTGGTCCCCAGACAGCCGCCGCTTCGCCTTCGTGCAATACGAGGGCTGAGCAC
This sequence comes from Tropicimonas sp., assembly GCF_047971885.1. NCBI lineage: Bacteria > Pseudomonadati > Pseudomonadota > Alphaproteobacteria > Rhodobacterales > Roseobacteraceae > Tropicimonas > Tropicimonas sp. The sequence continues at coordinate 10,876 of NZ_JBKEAE010000003.1, forward strand.
CATACCGATCGACAGATGTCCAACATCGCCCCTTCCGCGCGTTCCGGGTCCCCCGGGTGGGCTCTGTTGCACAAATCGGCTGATGGTCGGGGTTCCCCTTTCCCCGGACGGACTTATGCCACAGCTTCCGTGACGGGTATGCCGAGCGCGGTGTATCCGTTCAGGACGGCGATGCGTACCTGGAACTCGGCGACCTGACGGTCGAAGTCCCGCGCCATAAGGCGCTGCCCCAGCAACTTCACACAGTGCATCTTCGTCTCGACGCGGCTTCGGCGGTGGTATCCGCTCCATCGTCGCCAAAGGGCCCGGCCGAGATACTTCGAAGCCCGCAGGGCCTCGTTGCGGGCCACGGCTCCGGCGGTGCTGGTCTTCCATGGCTTTGCGTTCTTGCGGGGCGGGATGACGGCATGCCCGCAGTGTCATGGTCATATCCTGCTCCTCCGCCGGGATCGCAGCAGGCCGCGCCCGCCACCCCGCGCATCCCGCCAGTTTCAGCGCGCAACCACCGCTACGGGTTGCAGATCCGGGGGGACAACCCGCCCTGGCGGCCCACATCCGTCTTCGATGATGGCCGCCGGGTCTATGTCATTTTCCCGTCAGGCATCGCCCAAGGCGAGATGCCGCCATTATTTGTGATCGGCCCTGAGGGTGAGCCGCAGATCGTTAACAGTCGGATTTATCGCAACGTATTGATTGTCGACCGATTGTTCGGCGCGGCGGAACTGCGCCTCGGGTCCGGCAACCGTCAGCAGGTGGTGCGGATTGTGCGGATGCAGCCTGAACGCCAGACCGCCGTACCATCCACCCCGGAGCGCCACAATGACCGATAATGCTGCCCCCATGCGCCTGCGCGCCGAGCAACCCCGTGTCACGCGTCTTTCGCGCAAGGTGCTGGCGGGACTGGGCGGTATCTTGCTGCTCGGTATCGGAGGTGCGTTGATCTATGCCCTGCAAGGATCGGAACGAAGCGGGATGGGCGAGGAACTTTATTCCACCGAGAACCGCACCACGGCGGATGGTCTCAACGGGCTTCCCTCTGATTATTCCGGCCCGGCGCTCGGGGCCCCTTTGCCAGGTGATCTCGGCGGCCCAATTCTCGATGCGCAAAATCGGGGGCAACCGGTTGTCCCACCAGCCATCTTGGCACCTGCGCCCGATCCCGATGAGCAGCGGCGATTGGCGGAAGAAGAAGCCGCACGCATGAGCGGCGTGTTCTTCCAATCCGGCCCGCGAACGGGAGCAGCAACGGGCGCGGCCATACCAAGCCTTGCCGGTCTCGACACTGGCGGGCAGCCCGCGACGCAGAACCGCAACGCGGCGTTTCTCGGCGGTCCCGTGGACCGGCAGACCGTCGCGACGGATCGTGTCGTACCGCCAGCATCGCCCTAGATCCTGCAAGCAGGCGCGGTGATCCCCGCCGCGCTCATCACCGGCATTCGTTCCGATCTGCCCGGTCAGATCACCGCGCAGGTGACGGAAAATGTCTATGACAGCCCGACCGGCAGCCTGCTGCTGATCCCGCAGGGCACCCGCATCATCGGCCAGTATGACGATGGGGTTGGGTTCGGGCAGCGCCGCGTGTTGCTGGTCTGGAACCGTCTGATTCTGCCCGGTGGTCGCTCCATCGTCCTTGAACGCCTGCCGGGCT
>NZ_JBKEAE010000046.1:0-21187 GCF_047971885.1 Tropicimonas sp.
GATCGAACGATACATCCGCAACTTTAACAAGCGGAAGGTGCTCAGCAGCACGAAAACGGAACAAAAAGTTCCAACTCAACCGACCAAAGTTCCAAACCTTCAGAAAAAATGAGGATAAACAAATGCTTAAGAAGGTATTGGTGACCCCGGGAGGACTTGAACCCCCAACCCCAGACTTAGAAGGTCCGTGCTCTATCCAGTTGAGCTACGGGGCCGTGTTTCCCCTGATAACGGTTCGGGACGCGGTTCGCAACCGCGCGGGTATTTCCTAACCGATTGTCTTCCCTCGTGTTTTCGGCTACAGAGCCGCCGCGTAGAAGACGGATGCTCTATCCAGCTGAGCTGAGGGGCCATGGCGTCCACGTTTAAACGAGGGGCCGTTTTCGGGCAAGCCGTTAAGCCCCTGTATCCAGCCGGTCCGGTTCATGATCACACCCGGACAACGGGGCGACTGTCCGCAGGCACGCGGGCTGATCGAAGGGATCGAAGGCACCGGGCACCTCATCATGGATGCGGGCCATGACGCCGACCACCTGCGCCTGTTCATCGCACAAGATCCGGGCGCGACGGCACAGATCAGGCAGAACCTCTCCCGAAGCGGAAGCAAGAACATCGGTTGGGCGCTACAAGGAGCGTCATCTCGTCGAATGCTTCTTCAACAAGGTCAAACGCTTCCGAAGGATCGCCCTGCGATGCGAAAAGACACTCTCTTCCTTCAAAGCCTTCGTCGATATCGCATGCGCAATGGCTTGGCTCGCCTAAATGCAGACGCCGCCTAACGCGGCGCAACCCGGTAACAGGCGAGGCCGCGCCGGAGCAACGCGGCCGTTGCGGTGATGATTGCCATGCATTCCAGCGGCAGCGGCAGAAAAAAGCCCGACACCAGAACCAGTATCGCGGACGCCAGCAGGAACCACTTTGCCCAGCCCCGCAGGCAGAAGAGGTCGCGGATGAGCCACAGCATCGCCAGATAGGTGGCCAGCGGGATGGCGATCGCGATCATTGCCGTGCGCTCGTCGATATGGGCCTGATGTTCGAACACCTCGAGCACCACGGCAAAACCCGCCCCCACCGCCGCGCCCGAGGCGAAGAGCACGCTGTGCCCATACCCCCAGAGCAGGGCGCGCGGCAGAAAGTCGGTATCCAGGTGATCTTCGTCGGTGAAATAGACCCCCCACATGCCAAAGGTGATGATCGCGGCCAGTGTCGCGAAGATCATCAGATGCCAGTCGGGCATGTAGGAGCCCTCGTGCAGGCGGAACATGGCGGTGATTGCCAGAAAGCACTCGCCAAGAACGATGATGTTCAGCAGGCCGTAGCGTTCGATGATGTGATGGCGAGGCCAAGGGGTTGCCCGGTGCCGCTCGGCCAGCACCGGAACGGCCAGTTCGCCGACGACACCCGCCAGAAACAACGGCATCAGCGTAGTCAGCCCCGCACCGCCCCAGATCAGGTTCACCGCCACCCAGTAGATCTGCATGATGCCGATACCCCTGGCATAGCGCAGCGCGGTGACCCGCCGGGCCGGATCGCCGCGCGCCGCCGCAAGCCACAACAGCACCATGCCGGCCCGCATGACCACATAGCCGAACACGGCAAGGTAGATCGGATTGCCCTTGAACACCTCGGGTATGCCCGCCGCCACGATCAAGGCCCCGAACATGATCAGCATCGACAGCAGGCGGAACTCGGTCGAGCCGTCGTCATAGGCCGAGGCGAACCAGGTGTAGTTGAGCCACGCCCACCAGATGATGAAAAAACTGCACAGAAAGCCGACGATGCCATCGGCGGCGTGGCCCTCGGCCACGGCGTGATGCAACCCCGCCGCCGCCGCCGCAATGGCGATGACCGACGCCAGATCGTACATCAGTTCCAGAGTGGTTGCGGCGCGGTGCGATTCGCCCTTGTCGCGCGGCGGCAGCGCGTGCGTTGCCAGATGAAGCATGTCTTGGTCCCGGTCCAGTTTCCCCTGCGATGTCCGGTGCCTGCGGCCGGCTGGCTGCGGGCGTGGATCAATCGCCTAATGCACCGTGTCGACAGCCCGATCAAGCCGGCGCGGTTCGCAGGGTCACGACAACGGCATCCACGGGATGCGGGGCGCACGCGCCGGAGCCTTGCCGCCTGGTATTTCCGCGCGGATCACAGCATCTCGTGCAGGACGTTGGTCTTCCAGTAATACTGATGCACCAGAACGGCGGCGACATGCAGCAGGATCAGCAGCATCAGGATGCTCGTCATCGCCTCGTGCATGCCGGCCGGCCCGCCCGCCATGCCGAACCACGCAACCATTCCCGAAAGCGGCAGCAGCAGCGTTAGAACGTAAAACAGCACATAGACGACTTTCGATGTCTTGCGGGCGATTTCCGGCTCGCCGGCGGGGGCCGCAGGGGCGCCATTCCTCATCCGGACGGCCAGACGCCACAGCGTCAGGGCAAGAACCGAGACCCCGATCGCGATATGCGCCACCACGGTGGTGTCATAGGTAGGGATACCGCTTTCCATGAGGTCGTTAAACGGGCGCCCCATCCCGTCGAAGGCGAGATATTGCAGGGCGATCAGACCCGTCACGATCCAGTGGATCTGTTTCTGGAGCCTGGTGAAACCCGCGCTGATACTGAAAAAACCCATATCGTCTCTCCCGACGCATGCCGCTGTGCTTCTGTTACGCCGAAGGTCCGCATTTCCGGCGCAAAACCTCTCGGGCGCAACCCTGCGGCCACCTTACCCCAACCTCTGCCCGGACCAAGTGCTGCCGGGGGGAGCGGAAGAAAAATCGCGCCGGGTGACGAAAATGCCTGACCCGCGAGAATATGGGCGTGCATTCGGCTCTACGCGGCGCAGTCGCTCAGCCCAGGCCCGCTTCCAGATCACGACGCAACTGCGCGTGATCGAGCGGCAGGCCGCTGAAGAACGCCCAGGCGTTGACACCCTGATGGAAAAACAGCTCGTACCCCGAGATGATCTGCAATCCCGCCGCCTCGGACTCTTGCAGGAATTGCGTATCGACGGGCGTATAGACGGCATCGAAGGCCCATTCCGCGCCCGGCATGACCGACCGCGGAATGGCGCTGCCAGGATAGCCGACCATGCCGAGCGGCGTGGCATTGATCAGGCCGTTCGCGCCGGGGGCGATATCCTCGACCGACGCGCTGGCTGTAATGATCGTGCCGGTGCCGGCATTGCGCAGTTCATCGGCGAGCGAGACCGCCTTGGGAGTGTCGCGATCCGCCAGGCGGATTTCACTTGCCCCCAGGGTCAGCAGCGCAAAGGCGAGCGCGCGGCCGACCCCGCCGGCCCCGACCAGCGCCACCGCGCCGGGGGTGGTATCGTGCCGGACGGAGCGGTAGGCATCCATGAAGCCTGAATAATCGGTGTTGTAGCCGACAGGCGCCCCCTGATCGAAGACGACGGTGTTGATCGCGCCGATCCGGCGCACCTGTTCGTCGCGGATGGTCACCGCCCGTGCCGCGACTTCCTTGTAGGGATAGGTGATGTTCAGCCCCCGGTAGCCACCCATGCCACATTCGGCGAAGAGGCTGTCAAAGGGTTTTCCCAGTTCGGCCGGAATCAGGCTGTCGTATTGCACCGCAAGGCCGTTTTGCCGCCCGGCAAGCCGGTGCAGGCGGGGCGCGGAGGAGCGTTTGATGTTGTCTCCGATCAGCCCGAGTAGAAGATCCGGCATTTGGTTAACCTCAGATAGTGGCTGCCGTTGGTGTGATGTCGGGCGCCTTGCGCCGGCGCTGTTCCGGCACGCGGTCCCGCTTGGGGCCGGAGCGGGGGTTTCCCGCTCCGGCAGGAAGCCGTGTCAGGTCGGGGTCGAGGAACCCTCGCGCTTCGATCCCAGGCGCTTCTTCAGCCTTGCCCAGAGCGGCGTCTGGCTGACGAAGATCATCACCACCATGGCCAGCAGCACCAGCGACAGCGGACTGGTCAGGATGCCCTTGAACAGCGCCGAAAGGCTGCCCTGTTCCGAGATGATCGCCCGGCGCCAGTTCTCGTCCAGCAACCGCGACAGGATCACGCCGAGGATGACCGGGCCAAGCTGATAGCCGTAGGATTTCATGAAATAGCCCAGAATGCCGAAGGCCAGCATCCAGTAGACATCGGTGATCGAGTTGTTCACCGCATAGGCGCCGACGATCGACAGCAGCAGGATCAGCGGAATCAGCACCGTGCGCGGCATTTCGACGATCTTGGTGAAAAGCCGGATACCGGTAAGACCGAAGATCAGCATGAAGATGTTGGCCAGCACCAGCGCCCCGGTGATGAACCAGAACATCTGCGGCTGGTCGATCATCAGCATCGGGCCGGGGTTGAGCCCGTGGATGTAGAGCGCCCCGATCATGATCGCGGTCACCGCATCGCCGGGAATGCCCAGGGTCAGCATCGGGATGAACGCCCCGCCGACGGCCGCGTTGTTGGCGGCCTCGGGCGCGACGAGCCCTTCGCGGGCGCCCTTGCCGAAGGGTACCTTGGGGTTCCTGGTGGTCCGCTTGGCATGGTCATAGGCCATCAGTGCCGCGATATCCCCGCCGGTTCCGGGCAGGGCGCCGATGATGACGCCGATGGACGAGCTTTGCAGCGTCAGCGGCAGGTAACGGCGCACCGAGGCCCATTCGGGAACGATGCGTCGGATGGTCTGCTTCACCGCGGTCTTTTCGATGTGATGGAGTTGCATCAGCGCCTCGGCGACGCCGAACATCCCGATCATCACCGCGATGAAGCTGATGCCGCCCCAGAGCTGGGTGAAGCCGAAGGTGAAACGTTCCTCGGCGGTCAGCGGATCCATCCCCACCGTGCCGATCAGAAGACCCATCGCGCCGCAGAAAATGCCCTTTACCAGGCTTTCGCCCGACAGCGAACCGACCAGCAGGATGCCGAGGATCGCCAGCAGCATGAAGTCGCGCGGCTGGAAGGTCAGGGCGAAATCGCTGACCGTGGGGGCGGCGACGGCCAGAACGAAGACCCCGATCAGCCCGCCGACAAAGGACATGACGGTGGAAAGGCCGATCGCCTCGCCCGCCTTTCCCTGCTGGGCCAGCGGATAGCCGTCCATCGCGGTGGCGATGGCCGAGGGCGCGCCGGGGATGTTCAGCAGGATCGCGGTGCGCGAGCCGCCGTAGACCCCGCCCATGAAGATCCCGACCATCAGGCAGAGCGCCGGATAGACATCCCAGGTGAAGGTGAAGCCGATCAGGATCGACACCGCCATGGTGACCGATAGGCCGGGAATGGCGCCGACATAGACGCCCGCGAAGGTTCCCGCTGCAACCAGGAACAGAAGCTGGATATCGAGCCACGGGGTAAGGAAATATTCGAGCGCCTGCATCAGTCTGCCCCTCCGAAAACGCGCCCGATGGCGGCAAGGATTTCAGCCTCGGGAACGATCCCCGACGGCATCAGCACGGTGAAGACCAGGCGGAAGATGACGTAGATGCAGACCAGCGCCAGCACCGATACCGACAGCGCGTAGACGAAACCGCCCTTGCGCAGGTACATGATCGACACGACCAGAAACAGCAGCGAGGTGGGCAGGAACCCGAGCGGCACCAGCAGCAGGGCGTAACCGGCAATGAACAGCATCATCACGATCACCACCGGCGGCAGGATGTCGCGCAGAAAGAGCGTGCCGTCCCGTTGGCGCGTGCGGAAGTTGTCGAGCAGGATGATACCCGAGCTGAGGACCATGACAAAGGCCACGGCCATTGGCAGCGAGCCGGGTGAACTGAGCGATTCGAATCCCGAGATGGCGAATGCCTGCCACATCAGGATCAGGCTCGCGACGAATAAGGTGGCATTGAAGGGTAGCTCTCCAGCGCTGAGTTTGCGCTTGTCATGCATGTCCGGTCCTCCCTGCGAACAAAAAAACAGCCCCGGCCTGATGGCCGGGGCGCTCCACTCTTACGGCCGGGGAATCCCGAACTCTTCGGGCGATCTCTTGGCCAGTCCGGCATCGGCGATGAGCCAGGTCGTCAGCGACTGCCATTTCGCAAGGAACTGTTCTGCGTCCTCGCCCGAGATGCTGTCGATGACATAGCCGCGATCGCCCATCAGCTTGACGAAATCGTCGCTCCTGGCGCCCTCGGCATAGGCGGCCACCAGCTTGGCAACCACATCGTCGGGCGTGCCCTTCTTGACGAACACGCCGAAGAACGGCCCCCAGGGCAGGTATTCGGCGTATTCGGGATGGGTCTGGCCAAGCGCCGGAACTTCAGGCAGCGCCGCGGCCGGTTCGTTGTCGACCAGCACGAGCGCCTTCATCCGCCCACCCTTGATGCTTTCGATCGAGGCACCCAGAACCGCCGGCATCACGTCCACCGCGCCGCTTTGCAGCGCCGTCAGCGCCGGGCCGTCGCCGTCATAGGGCACCGATGTGACCGGCAGGTCGTTTTTCGACGCCAGCAGCGCGGTGACCACCGAGGGCACGCCGCCTGGCCCCGTCGATCCGAACTTTACCTTGTTCGGATTGGCCTGAACGTATGCGACCATTTCATCGAACGTGTCGAACGGGGCGTCGTTGTTGGCCACCAGTATCGGAATGCCGCGCGCCAGTATGTTGATGGGGACAAACTCGGAATAGTCGATATCGCCCAGCCCCATCACCTTGTAGAGCAGCGGGTTTTCGGCGCCCATCAGCAGCGTGTAGCCGTCGGGGCGCTGCGCATAAACGAACTTGGTGGCGATGGCCCCCACCCCGCCGGTCATGTTCTTCATCACCACCTTGCCGTCCAGAACGTCTTCGGCGTGGGGTGTCACGGTGCGCATCACCGTATCGGTCGAGCCGCCGGCCCCCCACTGGATGATGCCCTGAATTTCCTTGGCTGGATAATCCTGCGCCAGCGCAGGGGTTACAGTCAGCGCAGCGGTGAACGCTGCAACAAGCGATTTCCTGATCACGTCAACCCTCCCTTGGGTGTGTCGCCAGCGGATCCCTCCTGACCCGTGGTTCTGGATCCAAAATATACAGTTCGGTTAATTTGGCAATTTATTTTTGTTCCAGTTGGTACATTTTGTGATATTCATGGGATGAGAGGAGCGTTTCCAAAGAGCGAGAGATGGCAAAAGAAAGGCGAAAAACCCATTGGAAACAGGACCCTGAAGCGGTTAAGGCGGATATTCTCAGGGTGGCGGTAGAGCAGTTCGCAACCCACGGCCTTTCCGGGGCCCGGGTCGACGAGATCGCGCGCGCGACCGCGACCTCGAAGCGGATGATCTACTATTATTTCGACGACAAGGAGGGGCTTTACCGCGCGGCGCTCGAATCGGAATACCGGCGTGTGCGCGAGGGCGAATGGGAATTGCAGATCGGCGGGATGGACCCGGTCGAGGCGATGCGGAGCCTTGTGCGCTTCACCTTCGATTTCCATCGCGAAAATCCCAATTTCGTGCGGATGATCATGATCGAGAACATTCACAACGCCACCTATCTGGAACGCTCGGAGGTGATTCGCGAACTGAACCGGCGCGCCGTCAGCAAGGTCGAGGAAATCTATGACGAGGGTGTCGCCGCTGGCCTGTTCCGCGAGGGCATGAGCCCGCTGGAACTGCACTGGGCGCTTTCGGCGATGTGTTTTTACAACGTGTCGAACCGGGCGACCTTCAGCGTCGGTTTCGGCAGCGGCCTGTTCAGCGAAAGCCATCAGGAAACGCTGCGCGACCATGTGGCCGAGGTGATGATCCGCTCGATGCTGACCCCCGACACAATTCAGCGCCGCCGCTCCGGCGGGGGCGCGGCGGAACGGCCCGGACCGGAACGGATCGCCGGCGGGCTCCGCCGCAGCGGTTAACCCAGCAGGCTGCCCATCCGGCGCATCGCCAGCGCATAGCCCTCGATCCCGAAGCCGGCCATCACGCCATCGGCCCGCAGGCTGACATAGGAATGGTGCCGGAACGATTCGCGCTTGTGAACCTGGCTGATGTGAACCTCGAAGACCGGCCCGTCGAAGGCATTCAGCGCGTCGAGCACCGCAACCGAGGTGTGGGTCAGCGCGGCGGGGTTGATGATGATCCCCGCCGCCTCTTTCCGCGCGTCGTGAATCCAGTCGATGATCTGGCCTTCGTGGTTGGATTGCAGAAGCTTCACCGCCAGCCCGAACTCCTCGCCGACAGTGCGGCATTTGTGTTCGACATCGGCCAGGGTCTCGCTGCCGTAGATGTGAGGCTGGCGTTTGCCGAGCAGGGTCAGGTTCGGCCCGTTCAGGATGTAGATCAGCTTGCTCATGCGGAATCCCCGTTTCTTTGCCACGGCATGTTAGGACAGAACGCCAGCGGCGGCGATTGACAGTTTGTCCGCCGGAGCAAACCCGATGTTACGCTATGGCGCCGGGCGCCCGGCGGCGATCCGGTTCATTTCCGCGCGCATCAGTTCGACCAGTCGGTCGGCGAAGATCGAGCGCGGCTGATCGGCCTTGAAGGCGGCATAGGCACGGAAGGTCGTCGGTTCGCTGATCGGACGGACGGCGATACCGGGAAAGCGGATCGGGCCGGCCAGCGACAATTCGTCGATCACCGCCACGCCGAGCCCCTGACCCACAAGCGTTGCGATCATCTGGCCGGTGCGGGCCTGGATGGTGAAATCGGGTCTGAGGCCATACTGGCGGAAAGGCTCGGCCAGAATCCGGCCATAGGGGTCTTCCGGATCGACCCCGATCATCGGTTCGCGCACCAGATCGTTGACCGAAAGCGCCTCCACCCCGGCAAGCTTGTGCCCCTGCGGGACAATGGCCAGCAACCGGCCGCTGTAGAGCGGCATCATGACCAGGCCCGGATGGTCGAGCTTGTAGCTGAGCGCAGCGACATCGCCCTTGCGCAGCAGAAGATAGTCGATCGCCTCCTCGATCTTGATCGTGTTGAGGTTCAGATGAAGGTCGGGGAACTGGTGACGCAACCGTTCGACCGCCGCAGGGAAAACGTGATGCGCAACCGACGGTACCGCCGCGAAGGATGCGGTCCGCCCGCCGCCTGCCCGGAGTGCCCGGATGGAGTATTGCAGGTTCTCGACCGACTGGAACACCGCCGTCACCTGATCGAAGATGTCGCGCGCCTCCTCGGTCGGGGCATAGCGCCCGTGCGTGCGCGAAAACAGCCGTATTCCAAGCTGGTCCTCGGTGTGCTTCATCACCCGGCTGATGCCGGGCGCCGAGACGTTCAGAAGTTCGGCCGCCCCCTTGACAGTGCCCGCCACGGTGATGGCTCGGATGACTTCGATCTGTCGCAATGTCAGCATGGCCCAATCCGGAAATAATTAACATGATGTTTGCATAATGGCAAAATACGATACTTCTGTTAAGTAATATCCGGCACTACGCTGGTCCCGAGGAGATTTCGGGACAACGCCATGTATGAACTTGCCGGTCAGGTGCTGATCGAAGACGAATTCCTGCGCGACGGGTTGCAGAACGAACCGCGCCGGTTCTCGATCGAGGAAAAGCTGCATTTCCTGTCGGCGCTGGAAGCCGCCGGGCTGCGCCGGATCCAGGTCGGTTCGCTCGTGCATCCCAAATGGGTGCCGCAACTGGCCGATACCGACGAATTGTTCACCCGCATCACGCCCCGGCCCGGTGTCACCTATTCGGCGCTGGTGCTGAACCGCGCCGGGCTGGACCGCGCGCTGGCGGTCGGGGTGCGGCACCTGTCGATTTCGGTTTCGGCATCCGAAACCCATTCGCAAAAAAACCTCAACCGGTCGGTGGACGAGGCACGTTCCGCCATCGTGCCGACGATCGAACGGGCGCTGGCCGAGGGTGTCGCCGTCAGGGCAGGCATCCAGTCGGCGCTCGGCTGCGGGTTCGAGGGCCGGATCGACCTGGCCCGGGTGACCGAAATCGCCCGCGACTTCTCGGCCCTTGGCGTCGACGAGATCAACATTGCCGATACGGCGGGGCTGGCCGATCCGCGGCAGGTCCATACCCTGTGCACCCGTCTGCGGGATGAGATCGCGCCCGAGACCCGGCTTTCGCTGCATCTGCACGATACGCGCGGCATGGGCATCGCCAATCTGGTGGCCGGGCTTCAGGCCGGCGTGCGGATATTCGACGCCGCTCTCGGCGGTCTGGGCGGCTGCCCGTTCGTGCCCGGGGCGACCGGCAATATCGCAACCGAGGACGCGGCCTTTGCCTGCGAGCAGATGGGGCTTGAGACCGGCATCGACTGGCAGGCGTTGCGCAGCCCGGTGGCCGAGGCCGAGGGGCTGCTGGGCCGCCGCCTGCCCGCCCGGACCTCACATGTTCCGCCGCCCCCCTGGGCGCAGCGGGAGGATACGTGATGGGTCACAAATACTCGCTTTCCTATCTGACCGTGCCGGGGGTCACCCCGCCCGAGCAGACCCGCATCGCCGCCGCCGCCGGGTACGATTACGTCAGCTACCGCCTGTTTCACCTCGGCGTTGCCGGCGAGCCCGATATCGACCCGACCGCGCCGCGGATCATTCGCGAGACGCGGCAGGCGCTCGATGAAACGGGGCTTGAGTGCTTCGATATCGAACTGATGCGCATCCTGCGCGATCTGGATCCCAGATCGTTCCTGCCCGCCTTCGAGGCCGGGGCGGAACTGGGCGCGCGGCATGTCATCAGTTCGGCGTGGACCGACGTGCGCAACGACCGCAACTTCGTCGTCGAACGGTTCGCCGAGATCTGCGATCTGGCCGCGCCGTTCGGTCTGACGGTCAACCTCGAATTCCCCGCCTTCTCGCGGCTGACGACGCTGGAGGAGGTGATCGAGATCCTCGAACGCACCGGACGGGGCAATCAGGGTGCGCTGGTCGATACGCTCTATATGCACTTCAACAAGGCGCCGCTGTTCGCGCTGGAGCGCGTTCCGGCCGAATGGATCAATTTCCTGCACATCTGCGACGCCGACGACATGGCCTTTACCAAGGATGCGATGATCCACATCGCCCGCGACGCCCGGCTCTATCCGGGCGAAGGGGCGATCGACTTTTCCGCCATCAACTATCTCTTTCCCGACCTGCCGCTGTCGATCGAACTGCCGCATGCGCGGCGGATGGCGGAACTGGGCGCCGAACAGCATGCCCGAAACTGCATCAACGCCGCGCGCGCCGTCTTCGACCACGGCGCCGGGCAGAACCAGAAACCGGCCTGAGGCCGCCATGACCACCGGAGGAAACGCATGGCACGAGATATCACCCAGGAAGAAATCGACACCGTCGACGCAATGATCGCCCGCGCCCGCAGGGCGATGGACGAGATCAGGGATTACGACCAGGAGCGGGTCGACCGGCTGGCGCGTGCGCTTGGCTGGAATTGCGGCAACGAGACGACCTTCGTGCGCATCGCCCAGATGGGCGTGGACGAAAGCGGCATCGGCGACCGCGCCGGACGGGCCGGCAAGCGGTTCAAGGTGCTGGGCGTGCTGCGCGATGCGCTGCGTCAGAAATCGGTCGGCGTGATCGAGGAGGACCCGGAAAAGGGCCTGACCAAGATCGCCAAGCCGGCGGGTGTCATTGCCTCGCTGATCCCGACAACCAACCCCGAACTGACCCCGCCGGTCACCGGCATCTATGCCATCAAGTGCAGGGATGCGGTGATCTTCTCGCCCCATCCGCGCGCCAGGGCGACCACCTTCGAGATGGTGCGCGTGATGCGCGAGACGCTGAAGAAACTGGGCGCGCCGGAAGACATCTTCCAGTGCGTCGAGAAGCCTTCGATCCCGATGACGCAATACCTGATGGAACAGGCCGATCTGACACTCGCCACCGGTGGCAAGCCGATGGTCAGGGCCGCCTACAGTTCGGGCAAGCCCGCCTATGGTGTCGGTGCCGGCAACTCGACCATGGTCATCGACGAGACGGCGGATATCCGCGAGGCGGCAATGAACTCGCGCATTTCGAAGACCTCGGATTTCGGTTCGGGCTGTTCGGCCGATGGCAACCTGCTGATCGCCGACCAGATCTATGACGAGATGCGCGCCGCGCTGGTCGACGAGGGCGGCTATCTTTGCGGCGCCGGTGAAAAGGCGCTGCTGGAAAAGGCGCTGTGGGACGAACACGGCCGCCGGACGATCAACACCGTCGCCGTTTCGGCCCAGACCATCGCCGGTATCGCCGGGTTCGAAATTCCCGACGACCGCAAGTTCATCATGGTCGAGCAGGACGAGATCGGGCCCGGCCACAGGTTCTCGTCCGAAAAGCTCTGTGTGGTGATGGCGCTCTACCGGTTCCGGGATTTCGACGAGGCGATGGAAAAGGTCCGCGCCATCTACGAGGTTGGCGGCAAGGGTCATTCCTGTGGCATCTATTCCTTCGACGAGGCGCGTATCCTGCGCCATGCGGAAAATGCCCCCGTCAGCCGCATCATGGTGCGCCAGCCGCAATCCAAGGCCAATGCCGGCAGCTTCGAGAACGGCATGCCGATGACCTCGTCGCTCGGCTGCGGCATCTGGGGCGGCAACATCACCAACGAAAACGTCTCGCTCAAGCATTACATGAACGTGACCTGGGTGGCGCGCCCGATCCCGATCGACCGGCCGTCGGACGAGGAACTGTTCGGCGAATTCTACAATACCGAGGTGATGTGATGGCCAGGGATCTCAATTCCAACCAGCTCGTCCGCTATCTGGAAAACCGCGGCATCGAGCATGTCTTCGGGCTGTGCGGGCATACCAACATCGCCGTTCTTTCGGCGATGGCCAACAGTCGCCTGAGCTATATCAACGTGCGGCACGAGCAGATATCGGCTCATGCCGCCGACGGCTATGCGCGGGTGACCGGCAAGGCCTCGGTGCTGCTGTCGCACCTGTCGCCGGGCCTGACCAATGCCGCGACCGGTGTGGCCAATGCCGCGCTCGACTGCATCCCGATGGTGGTGATCGCCGGCGACGTGCCCAGCTACTACTACGGCAAGCATCCCCATCAGGAGGTCAACCTGCATGCCGATGCCAGCCAGTACGAGATCTATCGCCCCTTCGTGAAGCGCGCCTGGCGGGTGGACACGGCCGAACTGCTGCCCGAGATCATGGAAAAGGCGTTCGTGCTGGCCGAAAGCGGCCAGCCGGGGCCGGTGCTGGTCAACGTGCCGATGGATTTCTTCTCGGCCGAGGTCGATGTCGCGCTCTGGGACCGGCAGCGCGCCAATACCAGATCGCTGAGCAAGCCCACGATGGACGAAGAGACCGCGCGCGAGATCGTCTCCCGTCTCGCCGCCGCCACATCGCCGGTCCTTTATGTGGGCGGCGGCGTGGCGCTTGCGCGGGCCTATGACGAGTTGCGCGAATTCGTCGATCACATGCAGATTCCCGTTGCCCACAGCCTGATGGGCAAGGGTGTTCTGCCCGACGATCATCCACTGGTTCTGGGCATGACCGGATTCTGGGGGATGAAGTTCACCAACGAGCAGACGCTCGGGGCGGACTGGATCGTGGCGCTCGGAACCCGCTTCAAGGAAGCCGACAGTTCCTCGTGGTATCCCGAATACACCTTCGATATCCGGCCGGGGGCGACGCGGCTGATCCATATCGATATCGAACCGCAGGAGATCGGGCGCAACTATCCCGCCGAGATCGGTGTGGTGGCCGATCTGAAGGCGGCGCTAAGGGTCCTGAACCGGGTGGCGCGCGACATGCTGCCCGGGGGCCGCAAGGCGCCGGGGCTGGCCGGCCGCATCGCCGCCGAGCGCCGGGCCTTCGCCGACAGGAACCTGGCAATGCAGACCTCGGACGCCTTCCCGATGATGCCCGAGCGCATCCTGGCCGATCTGCGCGCGGTGATGCCGCGTGATGCGATCCTGACCTCGGATGTCGGCTGGAACAAGAACGGCGTCGCCCAGCAGTTCGATATCTACACCCCCGGTTCGATCCTGATCCCCGGCGGCTTCGCCACCATGGGTTTCGGCCCGCCCGCCGCCATCGGCGCCAAGATTGCCGCCCCCGACCGCGTGGTCGTCAGCCTGGTCGGCGATGGCGGGTTCGGCCAGAACCCGGCGATGCTGGCAACCGCTGCGGCCGAAAACGTTCCGGTGATCTGGATCATCATGAACAACAACGCCTATGGCACCATCGCCGGGCTGCAAAAGGCCAATTACGGCCTGACCCACGGCACGCTCTTTCCGCGCGCGGCAACTCCGGAGGAGCAGACGCCGGACTATGCCGCCATCGCTCGCGCCTATGGTTGCGACGGGGTGCGGGTGAGTTCGGCCGCCGGGTTCCGTCCGGCGCTGGAGGCCGCCATTGCCAGCGGCCGGCCGACGGTGATCGACGTAGCGATGGTCAACAACCCGACGCCGACTTCGGGGCACTGGAACATCCTCGACATCTACTCGCCAGAGGGTAATGCTGGCCACGTGTCGACCGACTGATATCGCGTGGCGCGGCCAAAGCCGCGCCACCTGCCGCCAAGCGAGGAACAAGCGATGCAGACCTCCATTGCGACCGTATCCGTTGCCGGAGACCTCAGCGACAAGCTGACCGCTATCGCCGGCGCGGGTTTCGACGGGATCGAGATCTTCGAACAGGATTTCATCGCCTATGCCGGATCCCCGGCCGAGATCGGCCGCATGGTCCGCGACCACGGGCTCCGCATCGACCTTTTTCAGCCGGTGCGCGATTTCGAGGGCCTGCCCGAGCCCCTGCGGACCAGGGCCTTCGACCGGATCGAGCGCCGTTTCGACCTGATGGGCGAACTGGGAACGGACCTGCTGCTGGTCAGTTCCAGCACCCATCCCGAAACGCTCGGCGGGGTGGACCGCATCGCCGCCGACTTTGCCGAACTGGGCGAACGCGCTGCGGCGCGCGGCCTGCGCATCGGCTACGAGGCCCGCGCCTGGGGCCGCTATGTCTCGGACTACCGCGATGCGTGGGAAGTGGTGCGCCGCGCCGACCATCCCGCCATCGGCCTGATCCTCGATTCCTTTCACACGCTGGCGAAAAAGGTCGATCCGGAAGCGATCCGCAAGATTCCCGGCGACCGGATATTCCATGTCCAGCTTGCCGATGCGCCAATGATCGCGATGGATCTGGAATACATGTCGCGCCACTTCCGCAACATGCCCGGCGAGGGTGACCTGCCGGTGCTGGATTTCGTCCGCGCCGTCGCCGCGACCGGCTATGACGGCCCCTACAGTCTCGAAATCCTCAACGATCAGGTACGCGGCGGCAGTGCCCGGATCGCCGCGCTCGACGGGCATCGCTCGCTCATCTATCTGGCCGACCAGATGCGCCGCGCCGAGCCCGCCGCCCGTATCGACGTGCCGGAGATGCCGCCCAAGGGCCATGTGCTGGGTATCGAGTTCGTCGAATTCACCGCCAACGAGACCGAGGCCGAAACACTTGGAAAGATGCTGCACACCCTCGGGTTTTCGCCGGTCGCGCGCCACATCTCCAAGGCGGTGACACTGTGGCGGCAGGGCGAAATCAATATCGTCATCAATACCGAACAGGAGGGCTTCGCCCATTCGGCCTATGTGATGCACGGCACCAGTGTCTGCGATATCGGGCTGATGGTCGAGGATGCGGCGGCAACCGTCGAACGTGCCCGCATCCTCGGCGCCAACCTGTTCTCGCAGCGGCTGGGGGCGGGAGAACTGGCCATTCCCGCCGTGCGTGGTGTCGGAGGATCGGTGTTGCACTTCCTCGACCGGGGGGCCGATCTTGCCCGCGTCTGGGAGGCCGAGTTCCGCCCCCTGCCCGCCGATGCCGAGGCGCACCCGGCCGGCCTGAGCCGGATCGACCATATCGCGCAGGTGATGAAACACGAGGACATGCTGACCTGGACGCTGTTCTACACATCGATCTTCGAAATCGGAAAAGCGCCCGAGATCGACGTTGCCGACCCCGGCGGCATTGTCCATTCGCGCGCGCTGCAAAGCGACGACGGGGCGGTCCGGCTGACGCTCAACGGGGTGGATACGCACCGCACCTTTGCCGGACGCTTCGTGTCCGACAGTTTCGGCTCGTCGGTACAGCACCTTGCCTTCGCCACCGGCGATATCCTCGAAACCGCGCGGCGGCTGGATGCAAACGGTTTCGACAGCCTGCCGATCCCCGAGAATTACTATGGCGAGATCGAATCCCGCTTCGCGCTTGGGCACGAGACGGTCGAGGCGCTCAGACGCGCCAACATCCTCTACGATGAGGACGGCGATGGCGGCGCCTATTTCCAGCTCTATTCGCGCCCCTACGGCGACGGGTTCTTTTTCGAGGTGACCGAGCGGCGCGGCGGCTACAACGGCTACGGCGCCCCCAACGCGCCCTACCGGACCGCCGCGCTCAAGCGGCTCGCCCGGCCGGCGACGATCCCGCGCCGCTGATAGTACGCGCAGCCCTGTTGCAAGGGCGCGGCACGGTGGCCGGCTTGACAGCCGGGCGCCGAACCTGTCTGGCTGCCGCTGACATGCCGGGCCACCCGCCCGGCGTGATGCGTTCAACGGCAGGAGACCCCGAATGACCGACACACCCCGGATTGCAGACCCGATGGAATGGGGCAAGGGCGCGCGCGTTTTCGAGGTTTTCCTCGAGCCGACCTGTCCGTTTTCCGTCCGCGCCCTCGGCAAGATCGACCGGCTCGTCGAACTTGCCGGGCCGGAGAACATCACCGTCAGGCTCCGCCTGCTGTCGCAGCCATGGCACATGTATTCGGGCGTGATCGTGCGCTGTGTACTGGCGGCCTCGATGCTGGAGGGAGGCAGGAAAAATGCCAGATCCGTTCTGGACGAGGTCGGCGCGCACCGCGAGGAATTCGAGTTCGAGGCCCATTGCAGGGGTCCGAACATGGATGTGACGCCGCGACAGATCATCGCCCGGATCGAGGAATATTGCGGCATTCCGCTGGCAGCGGCCTTCGAGTTTCCCGAACTGGAAGCTGCGGTCAAGTGGCAGGCGAAATACGCACGGCAGAACGGTATCCATGTCTCGCCGACCTTCATGATCGACGGGCTGATCCAGCCCGATATCGCCAGCGGCGATGCGGTCGAGGATTGGGTGGCGAAACTGGTGCGCTGACCCCCGGGGGCGGTGTGACGCGGTTGTCTTGCGCGGCACGGCGGACTACCCATCAGGTGGTATTTCGGGGCATGGCATGGCGAATTGTCCAAATTGCGGCGACAGGCTTCCGCAGCGGTTCGACGCCGCGCTGATGGCGGTTTGCGACTCCTGCCATTCGACGGTCTACCGGGTGGACGGGCGCCTGCTGACTGCCGGTCTGGCCGGCGAGATGCACGAGGCGCCGATGCTCGCCGATCTGAACAGCCGCCTCAGGATCGGTACCGAATGGCTCGACGTCGCCGGCCACGCGCGCTTCAGCTATGGCCCGGGCTGGTGGGACGAGCTATGGGCGGTGCGCCCCGACGGAACCGGCCGCTGGGTCAGTATCGATGAGGGCGATGTGGTGGTGCAGGACCGGCTGGAAACCCCCGCCGGGCCGATGCCGCAGCGGCCGGCGCTCGGGTTGCGGCTATCATGGCGCGGCCAGCCGTTCACCGCAACCGAGATCGACACCGGCCGGTGTGTCGCCCTGCGCGGCGTCTTTCCCGAGCGGCTCGCCATCGACGATCGCTTTGGCTATGTGAACTTATCCTCCGCCGGCGGTGCGTTGCTGAGCGCCGAAACCCATGCCGGCACGACCGACTGGTTCGCCGGACACTGGCTCGATCCGTTCACGCTCGAGGTGAAGCGCCGATGACCGCCACGATCCGCGCCATCAACTGCCCCGGATGCGGTGCCGGACAGGATGTGTTCGGCGGCGGGCGCGTTCTGACCCAGATCTGCCCCTATTGCGGCAGCGCGCTGGACGCGCTGGACGATTTCCGCGTCATCACGCGTTATTCCGGCCTCAAGCGCCCCGAAAGCCCGCTGTCACTGGGGGACCAGGGCCGGATTGCCGGGGTCGACTTCACAGTGATCGGCACGATCGGCTGGATGGAGCGACACCGGGGCGAGAGCTGGCACTGGACCGATCACCAGGTCTATTCGCCGACCCACGGCTATGCGTGGATCACGCTGGAGGACGGCGGCGATCTGACCTTCACCCGCCGGCTGCGCGCCATGCCCCGCAACTGGCTCAGCCCCACGATGGTCGAAAGGGCAGAATACCGGCCCTCGGTCACGCTGGGCGGCAGGCGCTATGCCTATTACGAAACCTCGACGGCGCGGATCGACTTCCTCGAAGGGGCGTTCAACTGGAAACCGGCGATCGGCGACAGCACGACCACGGTTTCGCTGATCGCCGAAGGCGCGATGCTCGACCTGAGCGAGGGCAAATCCGAGCGCGAGGTTGAACTGACCCGCCTCATGTCGGGCGAGGAGATCGCGAGCTTTGGCATCACGCCACCGCACGCGGCAACGGCAAGCCCGCTGAGGCTGCGCCCGGCCTGGCCGCACATGGCGTTCCTGCGCCGGATGGCGCTGCTTTTTGCGGTATTGTCGCTGGCGGCGCTGGTCGCCGCATGGGTTTCGGGCGGTGTGCAGCTTGCCGGCACCGGGCAGATCCGGCTGGCCGATCTTCCCGCCGAAGTCGCCGTTTCGGTTCCGAAGGGCGCAAGGCTTCTGCGGGCGGTGCTGAGATCGGACGTGGACAACGGCTGGGCGTGGTTCGACCTCGAGCTTGAGGACAGCGGGGGCGTGCCGGTGCTGGCCGCCGGCAGGGAAATCTCGTTCTATCACGGCGTCGATTCCGACGGACGGTGGAGCGAGGGCAGCCTCAGCGGCGGCGTGACCTTTGTCGCCCCGCCGCCGGGCGACTATCGCCTGTCGGTCGAGATGTCCGAGGCCGGTTCGGGCGAGTTCGGCGCCGATGTGACCAACAGCTGGGTCAGTATCGACATCAGCGCACCGCGTTTCAGCGCGCAACCGCTGATCGTGGCGGTGGCGGTGTTCGCCGCCATCGCTGTCGGCACGGTGATCGCCGATGCGTCGCGCCGGCGCAGGCTGCTGGCCGGTTCGGACTGGTCGGAAGAATGAGAAGGCACGGGAAGCCATGAACCTGGCCAGATGGATCATCGTCCTGGGTTTCGCCGCGCTGCTGGCCGGGGCCGGGTATCTTTCGTGGAAGGGCGTCTGGGGCGCCAGTTCGAACGTCGTGTCGGTGCGCTCGGCAAGCCACGGCGCGGCACGGGTGAAATAGCAACGGGGGCAACTCGAATGGCAGGAATTCAACTCGCCGAGGTGTTCGGCACCATATTCTACACTTTTCTCGGTTTCGGCCTGCTGGTGATCTGCTGGCTGGTGATCGAACGCATCACGCCCTTTTCGCTGCGCCGGGAGATCGAGGAGGACCACAACATCGCCATCGCGGTGATGATGGCCGCGCTGTTTCTCTCGCTTTCGATCATCATCGCCGCCGTCATCCTGTCGTGACGCTGCCGCGCGCCAAGGCGGTCTGGCTGCTGGTGGCGACGTTCATCGTCGCCGTGGCCGGTCTGGTCTATGAACTGGTTGCCGCTACCGCGTCGAGCTACCTGCTGGGCGACAGCGTGCGGCAGTTCAGCCTGGTCATCGGGGTGTTTCTCAGCGCCATGGGCTTTGGCGCATGGGCGTCGCGCGTTGTGGACGATCCGGTATCGGGCTTCGTCCGGATACAGATCGGGCTGGGACTGGTCGGCGGATTCAGCGCCCCGCTGGTCTTTGCCAGCTATGCCGGTTACGGCGCCGTCGGCCTACCGCTGTTTGCCGGGCTGATCGCGATCGGCGCGCTGTCGGGGATGGAAATTCCACTGATCGCGCGGGTGCTGGAACATGTTGGCGCCCGGCAGTTCCGCTTCGAGAACGTGCTGACCGCCGATTATCTCGGCGCGCTTGTCGCCTCGCTCGCCTTTCCGCTGCTGATCGTGCCGCATCTGGGGCTGATGAGCGCCTCGCTCGCCTTCGGGCTGGTCAATCTCGGGGTGGCGGGCGTGTCGATCTGGCTGTTTCGCGGTGAGTTGGGCCGGCCGGTCAAGATCGCCTGGGCAGCGGCCTTTGTGCTGGTCGCGCTGGCGCTCAGTCAGGCCGAGCGGGTGGTTTCGGCGCTCGACGCGGCTCTCTACGAAGACGATATCGTCTTCACCGAACACACCCGGTATCAGGAAATAACCGTCACGCGCTTTCGCGACCGGGTGCGGCTGTTTCTCGACCAGTCGATCCAGTTCGACAGCCGCGACGAGTACCGCTATCACGAATCGCTGATCCACCCGGCACTCGGCCTCGTGGCGCGCCCTGCGCGGGTTCTGGTGCTGGGGGGCGGCGACGGCATGGCGGTGCGCGAGATCCTGCGCCACGAAACGGTGGAGGAGGTCACGCTGGTCGATCTCGACCCGCGCATGACAGCGCTTTTCCGCGACAACACGGTGCTTGCGGCGCTCAACGATCATGCCCTGTCTGACCCGCGCCTGCGGATCGTCAACGCCGACGCCTGGAGCTTTCTCGACGGGCCGGGGCCGGGCTGGGACGTGATCGTCGCCGATCTGCCCGATCCGCGCAATCTGGCGCTGTCCAAGCTCTATTCGGCCGAATTCTATCGCCTGATGGTGCAGCGGCTGAATTTCGGCGGTGCCTTCGTCACGCAGGCCGGCTCGCCGCTATATGCGCGCACGGCGTTCTGGTCCATCGTCGCGACGCTGGAGGACGTTCCGAGCCCCGATGCGCCGGGTACCCGGCTGAGCGTCATACCCTATCACGTCCATGTGCCGAGCTTCGGCGAATGGGGCTTCGCACTGGCCCGCGCGATGCCGGCGGCACCGGCAATCCCCAGCCTGCCCGAGGACCTGCGCTACCTGTCGCCGCAAGTCTGGCTGGCCGCGCAGATCTTCGGTGCCGATACCGGCCGTGTCGCAGCCGAGATCAACTCGATCCGCACCCACCCGCTGGCCCGCTATTACCGGCAGGGCTGGGAGGCGTGGTTCGACTGATCCCGCGCTCGACCGTCATCGCGCTGCTGGCGCTTGCCGCCAGCCCCTCGGCAACCGTCGCGGCGGCCAGTGCGGCATTTGCCGCACCGCACATGAACACGTCGACCGCGGCATAGTCGTTCTCGGGCCAAGTGTGGATCGAGATATGCGATTCGGCCAGCAACAGCACGCCGGTCACCCCGCCGCCGGCGAAGCGGTGGAAATGCGCGCCCAGCACGCGGGCGCCGGCTGCCTGCGCCGCGCCTTTCAGGACCGCCTCGATCCGTCCGGCATCGGCCAGGTGATCGCTGCCGTGAAGTTCGAGAAGGACATGTTGCGCGGGTAGCACGGCGCGCGGCTCCGAAAATCAGGGTTTC
>NZ_JBKEAE010000049.1:0-6496 GCF_047971885.1 Tropicimonas sp.
CCGCATTGCCCTCATCAACCGCTTCAACGCACTCGGCACCGCCGAGATCAAGCGTGTCGCATGAACTCAACGGGGAAAGGGGGAAACTCGCTCAAAGGCTGAGTTCTGCAACAACGCCCCTTCGCGCGTGCTTGCCTTGCGCCGGAGGGGTTCGAAGGGGAGGCTTGCCGCCCCTCGCAAGGCCCCGTGTCAGGAGCGCCAGCGTATGACATGGGTCGCCTTGCTCTTTGCTCAGACCGCATGGCGGTGCTCCGCATCTGCGGGCGTTTCCCGGATCAACTCTCTCAGCATACGGAGTTGCTCTCGCCATTCTGCGCTGCCAGCCGGGGCCGGTGTTCGGGCCGGAAGCCAGAAGCCCAGATGATGCCTGTGCGGTGACAAGGGCAGGCTGCGCTCCAGCGTGGTTATGCCTTCCCGCGCCAGCCTATCGTCCCAGTCCCTGACAAAGCAGATGCCCCTCGGGACGAAGACCAGCTCCGGGCGCGTTCCGCCGGATTGCCTTTCATCCGGCAAATCCGGCGCGGACGCGCGCAACTGTTCTTTTCTAAGTTCCTGTTCTCTGTTCGGGGGGCGATCCTGTCCCCCTTTGCCGGACAGGTCTGTCCCGCTTTGTGGACAGGATTGTCCCCCATTGACGCGGTGAAGCGGGACAACCTTGTCCCCCTCCCGGCGGCGCTCGGAGGCCCGTTTCAGGGCTGTATGGGTCGGACGATAGCGCGACGAATTCCCCTTGTTGGTCCCCCGCTCCACGGTCATGTAGCCCGCTGCCTCAACCTTGTTCAGCGCCCTTTTGACCGACTTGGCGTGCTTGCCGATGGCCGCACCTATGGTCTCGAAAGACGGGCGGCTCTCTCCGGTCTCGTGGTCGGCATGGGCCAGCGCCAGATAAAGTGCCACGCGCAGGGCGCTGTCATCCAGCTCATTGTCCGTGACCATCTCCAGCAGGTATTGCAGCTTGATCTTGCAGAAGGGCAGAAGCTCAGACATATGACCCTCCCAAGTTGGCCGCGAGAGCGCCAATCTGGTACGGGTGTGCTATAGAGCTTTTGACAGAGCCGTTGAGGCGGGTGGCAGCCCCCTCAGCGCGTTCTTTTTGTCCGTTCGATTCTTCAGAGGGCCAAGAAATCCGACAGAACGTGAGCCAAGACACCGGAATTTGTGAGGTCTCACAAATTCGTGACTTTATGATTGAAGCTGTGGCTGGCTTAACTCTTTGATTTAACTGGTCGGAGTGAGAGGATTCGAACCTCCGACCCCTGCCTCCCGAAGACAGTGCTCTACCAGGCTGAGCTACACTCCGACCGTGACGCAGGCGATTACAGAAGCCTGCCCCGCTTGGCAAGGGGGCGCGATGCGCATCCTTGTCACTTGTGGGTATTTTTCCTGTTGCGGGCCGAGCGCCGCAGGAAGTTTGAAACCCTGAGGTGGGTGCCTGAGTCGAAACGGCTTCTGGTGCGCAGCACCGGGGTATTCTCGGAACTCGAGGTGCGGCCTTCGCGCAGGACGATATAGACGCCGCTGGCGATGATCACCGAAGCGCCGACGGCCGTGCCGAGGTCGGGCCGTTCGTTGAAGAAGATCGCGCCGTAGGCGGTTGCCCAGAGGATCTGCGAATATTGCATCGGCGCCACGATCACCGCCTCCGCGGTCTTGTAGGCGCGGATCACGATCATCGTCGCGACAAAGGTCAGGATGGCGATCAGGGCGGATGCGCCGAAATCCACCAGCGGCATGGGTTTGTAGGTGAAGACCAGCAGGATGCCCATGATGACCACATTGGTCATCATCGGATAGAGCATCAGCACCACGGTGCGCTCGTCCTTGCCGATCTTGCGGATGATGATCGAGGCCAGCGCGGAGCAGAAAGCGGCCGTCAGCGCCGCCGCGTGGCCGGGGCCGAGGGCGGTTGCGCCCGGGCGCAGCACGATGAGGACCCCGCAAAGGCCGACGATAACGGCAACCCAACGCCGCACGCCGACATGCTCCCCCAGGATCGGGATCGCCAGAACGGTGATCAGCAGCGGCGCGGTGAAGAGGATCGCGTAGACCTGCGTCAGCGGCAGAACGGAAAAGGCATAGAACGCACAGGCCGCGCCGATCACCGCCACGACCGTGCGGGTCGCCGTCCACCACGGGTGGCGCGGGCGAAGGTTGCCATCGGTCCGGTCGCCCATCAGTGCCAGCGTGGCGGCCGGAAAGCCGAAGAGCACGCTGAAGAACACGATCTGGAACGTCGAATAGGTTCCGCCGAGGTATTTCACCAGCACATCGTGCGTCGCGTAGATGCCAAAGGCGAGAAGCGCCAGAAGGGCGCCTTTGGTATTGTTGGTCATGTGGGCAGTCCCGGCCAAGAACTTACGGGATGGGCCACCGATACGCCCATTGGCGCATCAGGAAAAGGGCAAAGTCCCGCTGCGGGCGGTCTGTGCGGGTGCCCGCCCGACCGGCAGGCACCCCGCAGGGATCAGAGCGAGGCGTCGAGCGCGGCGAGAATGGCATCGCCCATCTGCGTGGTGCCGACCGGCGTGCCGCCATCCGGGCCCATCAGGTCGGGCGTGCGGAGACCGTCGGCCAGCACCTTTTCGATTGCCGCCTCCAGACGGTCAGCCTCGCCTCCCTGATCGAAGGAATAGCGCAGCGCCATGGCAAAGCTCAGGATGCAGGCGATCGGGTTGGCCTTGCCCTGCCCGGCGATATCGGGGGCCGAGCCGTGCACCGGCTCGTACATCGCCCTCGGCCGGCCGTTGGCCATCGGCGCGCCGAGGCTCGCCGAGGGCAGCATGCCGAGCGAGCCGGTCAGCATCGCCGCGACATCGGAGAGCAGATCGCCGAACAGGTTGTCGGTCACGATCACGTCGAACTGCTTGGGCCAGCGGCAGAGCTGCATGCCGCCGGCGTCGGCATACATGTGCGACAGCGCCACATCGGAGTATTCGGCCGCGTGGACCTCGGAAACGACCTCGCGCCACAGGATGCCGGATTCCATCACGTTGGCCTTCTCCATCGAGCAGACCTTGTTGCCCCGCTTGCGCGCCAGTTCAAAGGCCGAGCGCGCCACGCGGGCGATCTCGCTTTCGGTGTAGCGCTGGGTGTTGACGCCCTCGCGCTCGCCATCAGCGTTGGTGGTAATGCCGCGCGGCTCGCCGAAATAGATGCCCGAGGTCAGTTCGCGCACGATCATGATATCGAGGCCGGCCACCACCTCGCGCTTGAGCGACGAGAAATCGGCCAGCGCATCGAAGCACTGGGCCGGTCGCAGGTTGGCGAACAGGTCCATTTCCTTGCGCAGGCGCAGCAGCCCGCGCTCGGGCTTCAGCGAAAAGTCGAGATCGTCGTATTTCGGCCCGCCGACCGCACCCAGAAGCACCGCGTCGACCTGCTGCGCGCGGGCCATCGTGGCATCGGTCAGCGGCGTGCCCGAGGCATCGTAGGCGGCGCCGCCAACCAGATCCTCGCTGACATCGAAGACCAGCCCACGCTTGTCGCCATACCAGTCGATGATCCTGCGCACCTCGGCCATGACCTCGGGGCCGATGCCATCGCCGGGAAGGATCAGGAGGGAAAGGTTGCTCATGGTCGTTCGTCCTCGCAAGATTTGTCCACGCGGGACTACCGCCGCCCAGCGGAACAATCAAGAAGCGCGGCCGGCGCCGGCAATCCTACCTGGGTGCCGCGGATACGACGCCAACCCTGCCGGCGGCAATATCCACCCAGACGAGGCGGTGGCGCGAGGCGGCCGCCGCGACCCCGGCAAGCCTGCTGCCTGAAGGCCAGAAAACACCCGCGTCGACCACCCTCAGGCCGGCCGACGGCAGCACGTAGTCGACGCGCAGATTGCCCGGCCCGCCGCTTTCCGCGCCGGACCAGTCCACTGTATCGTGCGCGGGGTCGCCGCGATGACCGGGGTCGCGCACTGCCGCCCCCCCCGGCCCGGCCGGCAGCGGGTCCTGCACCCGCGGGTCGGCCAGCAGCGCGGCAATCGCCTCGTGCCGCCCGTCGCCGTCCGCCGGGTCGAGATTGGCGTCTCCCAGAATCACGAATCTGCCCGGCGGCTCGGCATCCAGGCTGCCGGCGATATACAGCTGCCAGAAGCGGATTTCGTCGGCGTTGCGTTTGCCGTTCCTGTCCTCCGGCCCGTCGAAAACCGGCGGCCCGGCGGCAAAGGCCAGCAGGTGCAGCATGCCGCCATCGGGCAGGGCAACCGGCAGATCCCAGTGCCCCACCGACGAAAGCCGCTGGATCGCCAAAGCCTCGTCCGAGGGAAAGGGCGTTCCCGCGACCTGCGGCAGGCGGGCGCCGGGGAGGTCCTTCCACAGCAGGCCGGAGAAGTCGCGCGCCTGATCACCGAGGATCGGCAGGCGGCTCAGCACCGCCATGCCGCCCTGGCCTGCGAAGGCGCCATAGCCCTGGGCATCGCGCGGCTCGCCCGTCCTGCCGTTACCGTCCATGTCGCACCCGGTGGCAAGGCCCGCGTTGGGCCGGCGACTGAAGAGATGCGGATAACCGGCGCCGCTTTCGGCGAGGCGCGCGGCAAATGCCGACAAGGCAGCATTCCCAAGGTCGAAATCGAAACCGGTCAGAAGCAGGATATCGGGATCGACGGCCAAGATGACTTCGAGCGCCGCCGCAATCTGCCCGTCCTCCCGCCCGAGGATATCCCGCAGCAACAGCCCCGGCCCGGGGCGCGACAGTTCGGCCGAGAAGGTGGCGATCCGGATCGTATCGCCATCCCGTGCCTGCACGGACCCCGCAACGGCAAGCCAGCACCAGACTGCGAGAGTCAGGCTCCGCCGCCATCTGTTCCCATGTCGCCGCACCATATGCTTCACGCCCCCGGCAGACCTGCGCCAGAGCAGCCCCAGAGCCCTTAACAACCGGTTAACGACAGCGGTACGATCCGGTGGTATTGCAACAAAAAGGGCCGCCCTGACGGACGGCCCCGGCATGCCCGGCCCCGCGCGTCGCTCAGACCCAGGGACGGGATTGTGCGGCGCGCGCTTCGAAGGTATCGATCGCGGCGACCTTTTCCATCGTCAGGCCGATATCGTCGAGCCCGTTCAGCAGGCAGTGCTTCCTGAACGCATCGACCTCGAAGCGAATCTCGCCACCGTCAGGGCCGGTGATGGTCTGGTTTTCGAGATCGACGGTGACCACCGCGTTGGCGCCGCGCTCGGCGTCGTCCATCAGTTTGTCCACGTCTTCCTGTGGCAGAACAATGGGCAGGATGCCGTTCTTGAAGCAGTTGTTGAAGAAGATGTCGGCAAAACCCGGCGCAATGACGCAGCGGATACCAAAATCCTTGATCGCCCAGGGCGCATGTTCGCGCGACGAGCCGCAGCCGAAATTGTCGCCGGCGACGAGAATTTCGGCATTGCGATAGGCTGGCTTGTTCAGCACGAAATCGGGGTTCTCGTTGCCGTCGCTGTCATAGCGCATCTCGTCGAAAAGGTTCACGCCAAGACCCGAACGCTTGATCGTCTTCAGGAACTGCTTGGGGATGATCATGTCGGTATCGACGTTGATCAGGGGCAGCGGTGCGGCGATGCCGGTCAATGTGGTGAACTTGTCCATCTCGTGTTCCTCGTGGCTCTGCCGTCTGGCAATCCGGGTGTTCGTGCCGCCCGGCCGGCGGTGTTTCGTGAAGGACCCGGCGCTCAGTCGTCGTACAGGTGGCGCCGCAGGAAAAAGCCGAAGATCAGCAGCGCGGTTCCGTTGAACAACAGTTCGATTCCCAGAAGAATGCCCAGAAGCTCGGTCGAGACGCTGCTGAAATTGGCGAATACGTAGCCCGCCAGCAGGATCGACATCGCGCCCGAAAGCAGCATCATCCAGAAAAAGCTCGTCTGGCGCAGCCTGTAGGCCCAGAACAGCCGCAGAATGCCCGCCGTCCCGATGAAAAGCGTTACCAGCATCGCCAGCGACAGCACGCCTTCGGTCGGGGTGATCATGAAGGACAGGCCGAGAATGCCCAGAACGATCCCGATCAGGATCGAGACGACCTTGTTCCAGCCGGAAGGGTCGTAAAACCCGGCAACCGCCTGAAACACGCCCGCAATCAGCAGAAGCGCCCCGGTCAGCACCGTCACCGCGATCGAAGCCGCAACCGCGTTTCCAAGCGAAAGAACGCCGAACAGGATCGAAAGCGCCCCGAGCACGATCCAGATAATCCAAGGTCTCATTGTCGAGTCCTCCTCTAAGTCGGGGGCGGCGCAGCTGCACCGCCCGAATTACATCAGGTCCCGCACATCGGTGAGTTTCCCGGTGATCGCCGCCGCCGCGGCCATGCCCGGGCTCATCAGATGCGTGCGGCCCCGGAAGCCCTGCCGGCCCTCGAAATTGCGGTTCGAGGTCGAGGCGCAGCGCTCCTCGGGGGCAAGCTGGTCGGGGTTCATCGCCAGGCACATCGAGCAGCCGGCGAGGCGCCATTCAAAGCCCGCAGCCTCGAAAATCTCCGCCAGCCCCTCTTCCTCCGCCTGCGCACGGACAAGGCCCGAGC
>NZ_JBKEAE010000096.1:0-16357 GCF_047971885.1 Tropicimonas sp.
ATCGGGATGCCCGGCGATCCGATCGGGCTTCAGCCCGAGGATCCGACCATCGCCGAAATCCTGAAACCGATGGGCTACGCCACCGGTCAGTTCGGCAAGAACCATCTGGGAGACCTCGATCAGTTTCTGCCGACCAACCATGGCTTCGACGAATTCTTCGGCAATCTCTACCACCTGAATGCCGAGGAGGAGCCCGAGAACCCGGATTATCCGAAGGATCCGGAATTCCGCAAGAAATACGGGCCGCGCGGGGTGATCAAATCCTCGGCCGACGGCACGATCGAAGATACCGGGCCGCTGACGAAAAAGCGGATGGAAACGGTCGACGAGGAATTCCTGGCAGCGGCGATGGATTTCATCGAGCGCAAGGAGCAGGAGAATACGCCCTGGTTCGTGTGGTTCAACAGCACCCGGATGCACATCTTCACCCACCTCAAGCCGGAACGCAACGGGGCTACGGGCCTTGGCCTGACGGCCGACGGCATGACCGAGCATGACGGCATGGTCGGTCAGCTTCTCGACAAGCTCGACGAACTGGGCGCGACCGACAACACCATCGTCATCTACACCACCGACAACGGCGCGGAGAAGTTCACCTGGCCCGATGGCGGCACCACGCCGTTCCGGGGCGAGAAGGCAACCACCTGGGAGGGCGGCATCCGGGTGCCGTTCCTGATCAAGTGGCCGGGTCATATCCCGGGCGGTCAGGTCTCGAACGAGATCCTGTCGCTTGAGGACGTGTTTCCGACGCTTGTCGCGGCGGCCGGCGAGCCTGATATCAAGCAGAAGCTGCTCGACGGCTATCAGGCCGGCGACAAGAGCTTCAACGTCCATCTTGACGGCTACAACCTGCTGCCGAACCTGACCGGCGCCGCCGATGCCGGCGACTGGCCGCGCCAGACCTTCTTTGCCTTCGTCGATGACGGATCCCTCGGCTCCGTTCGCTTCGGCCGGTTCAAGGCAAACCTCAGCATCCAGGAGCATCTTGGCCTGGATTCCTGGCGCCGCGGCCAGACTCCGCTGAAAGCGCCGCTGCTGATCGACCTGCGGGCCGATCCGTTCGAGATGGCCCCGGAGGATTCGCCGTATTACGACGACTGGCAGGTGCGCCACATGTTCGCCTTCGCCCCGGTCGGGGCAATTGTCGGCGAGTTCATGGCAACCTTCAACGATTATCCGCAACGTCAGGAAGCGGGCTCGTTCACGCCCAAGCAGTGACCGGCCGCTTCGCCACCCGGCCCGGCCGAAGCGTTCGGGCCGGCGCAGGATAATACGACCCTCCGGGAGCGATGCCCCGCTTCCGGAGGCAGAGATTCCGCCCGATTGATCCGCTCAGCGTGTATTCTGGCGCGACAGCACGGATGACAGCACTTCGGCGGCGATCTCGTAGGAACGGATATGTGCGGCGGGATCGTGGATCATGCAGCCGACGATCATCTCGTCCGGCCGGTAGGATTCGACAAACCCCGTCAGCGTTTCGCGCACCGTTTCCCTCGATCCGACGGCGGTGCAGGCAAGTGCCTGGTCGACCTGGGCACGCATGGCGGTGGAGACCTCGGACAGGTCGCGGGTCGGGCGCGGCAGCTTGCCCGGCATTCCGCTGCGCAGGCGGGCGAATGCCAGAACCTGCGACGAATGCAGGTAGTGCGCCTCCTCGTCGGTTTCGGCCGCGCAGACCCCGACCGCCATCATGAAACGGGGCTCCTGCAGGTATTCCGAGGGCCGGAACGTCTCGCGATAGGTTGCCAGCGCCTCGCCCAGCATCGCTGGCGCGAAGTGCGAGGCAAAGGCGTAGGGAAGCCCGAGGTAGGCGGCGAGTTGTGCGCCATAGAGGCTGGATCCCAGGATCCACACCGGAACGTGGGTGCCGGTTCCCGGTATTGCCTGAACCCGCGTTTCCGGCCCGGCATCGGCGAAATAGCCAAGCAGTTCGACGACATCCTGCGGAAAGCTGTCACCTCCCGCCAGATGGCGGCGCAGGGCGCGCGCCGTGAGGACATCGGTTCCCGGCGCCCGTCCGAGCCCGAGGTCGATGCGGTCGGGGTGGAGCGTGGCGAGCGTTCCGAACTGTTCGGCGACGACAAGCGGCGAGTGGTTGGGCAACATGATGCCGCCGGCCCCGACCCTGATCCGACGGGTCAGCGCGGCGACGTGACCGATCAGGACGGATGTGGCGGCGCTTGCGATGCCCGGCATGTTGTGATGCTCGGCAAGCCAATAGCGGTGATAGGCGGAAAGATCCGCCATCCTTGCCAGTTCGGAAGTGGTTCGGAGCGCTTCGGCGGCCGTGTGCCCCTCGGGAACGGGCGCCAGATCGAGCAGTGAGAAATGTTGCATGGAAGGCCTCCGCTGTACCTGCGCCGCATCTATACGGACGACGGGAGAATATCCGGAACATAGGACGAATCGCCGTAGGGCAAACGTGTCGTATCGACGCGAATAGCCGGGCTGCGGGGGCTATTTCCGGCCCTCGGCCTCGTCGATCAGCGATTGCACCCAGCGTGCGGACGCCCATGCGGCAGGAATGCCGAGCGGCAGCGAGAGGAGCAGCGCGATCCTCGGCGGCATGGCGGGGATGCCCACCGCCTGAAGCAGAAGGAACAGCAGGAACAGGTTGATCGCCACCGCCGCCGCCGCGAACGGATAGAGCATGATCTGCAACCTGCGCGAGGGGCGGGGCGTGTAGCTCATCGCAGGGATACCCGTGCGGCGGAATGCTGGCGGAGGATTCCGGCCGCGATCAGCGGTGCGGTGTCCGCCCAGTCGATGAAGGGTGGCAGCACCGGTCCGGTGAAACCCGCCGCCGCCAGTTCGGCCGGCACGTCCTCTTCCATGTGGCCCGAGGCGGTCGCAAGCCACGGCAGGCAGATTGCCCGGCCAAGCCCGCGCGCGGCATCCGTCAGAAAGGGCGGCTGTTCGAGGAACCCGAGCCGCACCCGGGCAAAGCCGCCCGCCACCGCCACGGCTTCGGCAAAGTCGCGTGCGCTGTTGGCGCTGGTTTTCGATATCGCGCTTCCGTGCGCGGCGATCAGGAGTGAGGTTTCCGCAGCCCGCCAGTTCCGTGCTGCCATAATTGCCGCAAGCCGGTCGCGCGCGACGCGGGCAAGGGCACTTTCGGTTCCGAACGGTCGGAGGACGTGCAGCCCCCGTTCGGCGGCGCGGCGTGCCAGAACCTTGCCGGTGAACCAGCCGCGCGCCATGAAGAACGGATAGATGACCGGACGGCCCAGATCGGCCACCGCGGCATCGAACCGGCCGGGCGCGGCGAGCGTTGCGCCGGCGACGCGCCAGCCCGGCAGGTATTCGGCCACCCGCGTGGCAAGGCGCCCGAGCGCGGCTTCCTGCGGCGCGGGGTTCGATGGGCTGCCGTGCGCGACGATCAGCACCTTTTCATGGTGTTCAGTGACTGGTGCCATCGGAAAAGGTGATCTTGTTCCAGACGTTGTATTTGCCCGACGGTTTGCGCATCGGGATGCGGCGCAGCTCTTCCAGCGTTTCGGCATCGTAGACGATGATGGCGCCGTCGTCCTCCCAGATCGATACCAGGGCGCGGCTGCCGTCGCGGGTGAATTCGATATGGGCCACTGTCTTGCCCGGTGCGGGGTCGAGCGTTCTGACGATCTCCAGCGTGTTCTTGTCGATGACGTGGATCTTGTCCCTGTTCGGGCCGAAGAAGACATCTGCCCAGACGTAGGGCGAGTTTTCGTGGCTGCGCAGGAAGAAGCCGGGTCCGGCGGTGTCGATGGTTTTCACCACCGACCAGTCCCGCATGTCGATCACGCTGAGGCGGGCCTCGCTCAGATGCGGGGTTGCCATGACCTGCCGGCCGCCGCTTTCCCACGAGATGCCCGAGCCGAGATGTGGCATGCCGGGCAGGGGCAGTTCGGCGATCTCGCGGCCGACATCGAGGTTGACCACCACCCCCCTGTCGCCGGCGCGCGAGGCACCGATCAGGTTGCGGTAATCGGGGGTGAAGAAGAAATCGTCGAGCGGTTCGTCGATCAGGATGCGGCGGCGGGCGAAAAGCCCCTGTTCGGCGCCCAGGGCCTCTTCCATGTCCTTTTCGTGCGAGTGAACGAACCCGTCATGAAAGGGGCCGGCATCGGCGGTGGTGCCGATCTCCCAGATTTCGGGCGCGTCCTTGAGCGCGAGGATGAAGCTCTGCCGTTGCGGCGCCTGATAGACCGCCGAGACGCGGCTTTCGCTCCCGTCCCGCGCCACCACGCGGCGCACCTGCGCAATGCCCAGATCGCCGGTCGAAAGAATGGTCAGTGTATGCGGCAGGTAGTTCGCGACCGCCAGCCACTTGCCGTCGGCGCTCATTGCGATGTTGCGCGAATTGATCCCGGCGCGTATGCGGCCAACCTCCTGAAGCGACCAGATATCGTATTTCTGCACCCACCCGTCGCGCGACATGACGAAGACGTAGCGCCCGTCGGGCGAGAATTTCGGCCCGCCATGCACGGCGAACGGGGTGGCGAAACGGTCGAGCACCTCGAACGTGTCGCCGTCCAGCACGCTGACGTGATGATCGCCGGTTTCGACCACAAGCGTGATGTTGAGTGGATCGGCGCCGAAGACCGGGGTCTCCGCAGCCACGTAATCGGGGTTCATCTCCAGTGTCGCCACCGCGTCATCGGCCGTCCAGTCCGGGATCACGGCGAGCGGGGTCGAGATGTAGCCGGCGACGGCGGCGATATCCTCCGCGCTCAGCACATCGGCGAAACCGGCCATCTGGGTTGCGACGCGA
Organism: Tropicimonas sp.; assembly: GCF_047971885.1. Lineage (NCBI taxonomy): Bacteria > Pseudomonadati > Pseudomonadota > Alphaproteobacteria > Rhodobacterales > Roseobacteraceae > Tropicimonas > Tropicimonas sp. The sequence continues at coordinate 4,751 of NZ_JBKEAE010000096.1, forward strand.
CCATGGGCTATCACCTCCTCCAGCGATGCGCCGCGCAGTCTTGCCAGCGCCTCGGGGATCAGTGCCGGGCCGGTTCCGCCAAGGCGGGTTTCCGCGTGACAGGCCGCGCAATGCTCCTGATAAAGCGCCTCGCCCGCCGGATCGGCGGCAGCAGGAAGGGACAGCCCCGCTGCCGCCAGACCCAGTGTGCACCAGAAAAGGAAATCAGAAAAACTGGTGCGCGGGGTCATTGCTCTTGCCTCGGAATGGGGTGACTTCCAGCCGCGCGGGCTGGTCGCCGTCGATGCCGATCTCGGCGTCGGAAAGGTAGCAGGCCGGATCCTCGGCCCAGGGATCGCCGGTGATCTGCAACGCGCGGATGCGCGTGTTGCCGCCGCAGACATCGGCAAAGGCGCAGGCGCCGCAGCGGCCCTTGAGCGGGCGCGGGCGCTGGCGCAACGTGGCGAGCATCGGATCCGGCCCGGTCCACAGCGCCGAGAAAGGCGCCGTCCGGACGTTGCCGATGGTGTAGTCCGACCAGTAGGTATCGGGGTGGACCGTGCCCAGCGGCGCGATATTCGCCACCCCGAGACCCGAGGAATTGCCGCCCCAGGCGAGCAGGTGGTCCCTGACGTGAGCGGCGGGACCCACGTCGAAATTGCGCTCTACCCATTGCAGGAAATAGACGGCATCGGCATCGTTGTTGCCGGTGACGATTTCCAGCGGCCCGCCGCTCCGGACCGCGCTCCACGCCCGGTCTATCAGGATGTCCATGGCGCGGCGGGTGCGCTCGCGCTGCGTGTCGTCGCCGCGGTTCTTGTCGCCGCGTCCGGCATAGACCAGATGCGAGAGGTAGAACTTGTCCACCCCCTCGTCCTCGCAGAGCGCAAGCATGTCCGCGAGCATATGCGCGTTGTCGTCGGTGATGGTAAAGCGCAGGCCGACCTTGATGCCGAGCCGCTTGCATTCGCGCACGCCGGTCAGGGCCTCGTCGAAAGCGCCCTCCTTGCCGCGAAACCAGTCGTTCATCCGGCCGATCCCGTCGAGCGATATGCCGACATAGTCGAAGCCCAGATCGGCAACCCGTGCGGCGGCGTCGCCCGTCAGCTTCGTGCCGTTGGTCGAAAGCGCCAGATAGCGGAAATCCAGCGCGCGGGCACGTTCGGCGATCTCGAAGAAGTCGGGCCGCGACATCGGCTCTCCGCCCGAGAGGATCAGCGCCGGGATGCCGAACGCCCGCAGATCGTCCAGAACGCCCAGCGCCTGCGCATGGGTCAGTTCGCCCGGAAAGTCGATATCGGCGGATACGGTGTAGCAATGGCGGCAGCGCAGGTTGCAGCGGCGCGTCAGGTTCCAGATGACCACAGGCTTGACCGGGCCGGTGCCCCGGCGCTGGCGGATCGCCGTCGGGGCCACCAGTTCGCGCATGTACTGGGTCAGTCGGAACATCCGGTCAACTGCCTTCGTTGAGCCGCATCCCCGTCTTCTTCAGGATGCGGGTGGAATAGAGAATGTCCGACACGCGGCAGGCGCTGCCGAGCAGGTCCGCGATCGTGGCGCGGTGCGCCTCGACCGATGCGCGGTCGGAACCGTGGATCATGGCGAAAAGGTTGAAGGGCCAGTCGGGCAGGGCGCGCGGGCGCAGGTAGCAATGGCTGACATAATCCAGCGCCCCGATCGCGGCACCGTATTCCTCGGCCCTTTCGTCATCGACATCCCAGACGCTCATCCCGTTGGCGACCATTCCCAGGGCATAGTGGTTGGGGGCCACCGCGATGCGGCGGATCACGCCGCTTTCACGCAGGCGCGCCAGCCGCGCTATTACTTCGGATTCGTCCAGATGCAGCCAACTGGCGACCTCGGCATAGGGCTCGTGCACCAGCGGCAGCCCGGCCTGAATGGCCGAAAGTATCCTGCGGTCTGTGGCGTCGATGCTCATGCAGGGGCCCTGAACCCGATGAAAAATTCCTTCAGCTTCGGGAAGCGCAGCACCGAAAGCCCGGTCTGTGCCTCGATCCGGTCCGCGGTCTCGCCGATTCCCCCGGGCCTGTCGCAGGCCAGAACGAACCACATGTTGAGCCGGTGGACACGTTCATAATTATGGGCGACCTCGGGGTTCGCATTGACCAAAGTCATGACCTCATCGAACCTCTCGCCGGGTACGGACATGGCGCACAGGCAGAAGGCCCCGCCCATGGCGGCGGCGTCGAGGAAGGGTCCGAAACGGGTGATCGCCCCGATCTCCTTCAACCGCGCAAGCCGGTCGATCACCTCCTGCGCGGGCAGGCCGAGCGCATTGCCCACCGTTGTGAAGGGATGTGGCGCAAGCGGGAAGCCCTCTTGCAGAAGGTTCAGCAACGCGCGGTCGGCCGGATCGAGCGCATCGGCGGGAAGGGGCGTGCGCCGCATGGCTCAGGCGGCCCGCACCGCCGGCCGGGCGATCTGCGCGCCCGTCTGCTTGAAGCAGCGCACCGAAAACAGCGTTTCGTGCCGGGCGCCGGCCAGTTCCGGCAGCAGGGTTGCGCGCCCGAGCACCTCCTGCGCCTCGGGCCGGCTGCGGGCATGGATCATCGAAAACAGGCCATAATCCCAGCGGCCGGGGATCGTTTGGCGCTGGTAGCACAGCGTCACGCCGGGCAGCGCGGCAAGTGCGGTACCGGCGGCGCCCATCGCGGTCTCCGGCACGTCCCAGACCACCATGGCGTTGGCCGACCAGCCGACGGCACGGTGGCGCACGATTATGCCGATGCGGGTCAGGATGCCCGCCTCAAGCAGCGCCGCGATGCGGGCGATCACCGCCTCCTCCTCCAGTCCGATCTCGTGTGCCATCTGCGCGAAGGGGCGCGGCACAAGCGCCAGGCCCTGCGTCAGCGCGTGCAGGATCGGCCGGTCGGTTTCGCGCAGGGCGGCAAGGTCGGGCTCGCCACGCGGTGCGGGGGCGTCGCGCGGACCGGAAAGCGCGAAGCCGAGATCGATGTTGAAGGGCCTGACGAGCCGCAGGTCCAGCAGGTCCAGCCCGGTATCGCGGCGGATGCCGTCGAGGCTGGCTGCAAGCGCCGCTCCGTCGGGCGCGGTGGCGACGAACCACAGGTTCCGGTCATGCTCGCGCAGGTAGGAATGGTTGACACCGGCCTCGGCGCTGACCCGCGCGGCGACCTCCTCGATGCGTTCGTCGGGAATCGAAAGCGCGGCCAGCGTCGAGGCGCCGATGGTATTGGGACGCACCGTCGCCCCGACCCGCGCGATGCGCCCGGTCTCGCGCAGCGCGGCCAGCCGCGCCAGCACCTCTGCCTCGCCCAGACCGAGACACTCGCCGATCCGCGCGAAGGGACGGACAAGCAGTGGGAAATCGCGCTGAAAACCGCCCAGCAGCCGAAGGTCCAGATCGTTCAGCCTGTCCGGCATGATCAGAGCCCCGGCTGGTGGGCGCGGGCAGTGAAGAAGATACCCGACGGCGATTCGGCGGGGATCTCGGCCTTCACCTCGAAGGTGCGGGTGTCATAGACCCGTATCCTGTTGTCGTCGCGCAGCGAAACCCAGGCTTCGGCACCGCGCGGCGCAAATTCCATGTGCAGCACCGCCTTGCCCGGCTTCAGCGTTTCGACGACCTCGTGGGTGCGGCTGTCGACCACCTGGACCGTATCGTTGTCGGGCATGGCGAAGTTGACCCAGACATAGGGCGATGCCGGCTGGGCGACGATGAAGACCGGCTGGCCATGAACCTGCGTCCTGCCCGCCTCGTCCAGTGTCCCGCGGTCGACCCAGAGCAGTTCGTGCCGGCCCACGGCAGGCAGGACGAACTGGCCTTCGGTAAAGGCCCAGCCCTGAAGGTGCGGCATCTTGTAGACCGGCATGTCATCTTCGACCTTGCCGTAGTCCTCGAGAAAGCGGACCGGTTCGGGGGGCTCGTCCCACAGGTCGATGGCGGTCACGCCCTTTTCGCCGAACAGCCCGATGAGATAGGTGTGGGCGTCGGCGGTCACCACCGCGTCGTACGGGTTGGCGCCCACCGGGCCGAGATTGGCGACGACAGGTTCCGGCCCCGAGAAATCGCCGAGATAGGCCTCGCCCGAATCCCAGACCGTCCAGATGAAACGGCGACCCGGCAGGTCGGCCAGTCCGATGGTCTTGCCCGGCGCGGGAATGTCGGCCACCAGTTCGAGCGTGTCGGCGTCGAACACCTTGACCCCGCCGGGCGTGTAGTTGGAAACCGCCACCAGCGCCCCGTCGTCCGAGATCGCCCCGCCGATCGAATTGCCGGCCTGAATCGTGCGCGCAACGACCTGCCGGGTCAGCAGATCGACCTTCGACAACCCGCCGTCGCGCCCGAAGACATAGGCAAAGCGCTCGTCGGGCGAATAGGTCAGCGAGGCATGCGACAGATCGCCCAGACCCTCGATCCGCGCGATGGCGGCACGATCCGAGCGGTCGACCAGAAGCAGCGAGCCGGTTGCGCGTTCGACCACCAGACCAAGATCGCCGGTGGCGCAGCAGGCGGTTCCGGATTGCGCCGGCGCGGCGGCGGGGAGAAGCGCGAACAGCGTCGCTGCCAGAAGTGGTTTCATTCGACGGTCCCGTGTTTGAGCAGATAGTTGGCGATCCACAGCGCCTCGTCCTCGGTCAGAATCGGTCGCCAGGTGGGCATGGCGGTACCGGGAACGCCCTCAAGGATGATATAGGCAAGGCTTTCCGCTTCGGCCCCGTCGAGCGCCTCGCGAGTCAGCGGCGAGCCGAGCCCGCCCTTCATCGTCAGCCCGTGGCAGGAGCCGCAATCCTGGATCACCATGTGTTCAAGCTCGGTCGCGCGGGTGGCGGGAATCTCCGCCCCGGCGCAGGTGGCTGCGAGAGCCACGGCAAGAGCCATGGCGGGTCGGTGCGGGTCAGGCATAAGCCGCCTCGGGCAGCCCCGCAGGGAGGGTATCGTATAGCGAGACAACACGCCCGACGACGAACAGGACCGGCGCCGGCAGCTTTTCGGTCTCGACCCGTCCGGAAATGCTGCGCAGGTTCGAGACCACATGTCGTTCGCGCGGGGTGGTCGCGGCGGCGACCGCCATGGCCGGCGTGTCGGCCGACATGCCCGCGCGCATCAGGTTCTTCGCGATATCGCCGATGGTCGCGGAGCCCATGTAAATCACCAGTGTCGACTCGGGGTCGGCAAGACGGGCCCAGTCGAGATCGAGCGAGGCGTCCTTTGCCAGGTGCCCGGTGATGTAATGCACGCCCGTGGCAAGGCCGCGATGGGTCAGCGGCACGCCGGTCGAGGCGGCGGCACCCTGCGCGGCGGTGATGCCGGGGATGTATTCGCTGGCAATGCCGGCGCGCGCCAGATCGGCGGCTTCTTCGCTGCCGCGGCCGAAGATCAGCGGATCGCCACCCTTGAGCCGGGCGACGCAGCGTCCGCCAAGGGCCAGTTCGATCAGCAGGGCGTTGATTTCCGGCTGCTGAATCCGGTGATGGCCGGGTATCTTGCCGACGTCGATCCGCTCGACGTCCGCAGGGACCAGCGCCATGATCTCGGGCGACACGAGACGGTCGTAGACCACCACGTCGGCGGCCCCCAGCGCCCTGAGCGCCTTTATCGTCAGCAGGTCGGGGTCGCCCGGTCCCGCGCCGATGAGGTACACCTTGCCCCGGTCGAGATCTTTCATGGCTGCACCTGCTGCTGGGTCGGATCGGTTGGGCGGGTGGCGGGAGGGGAAACGGAGAGACCCCCTCCCGCCCTTTTCAGGCGGAACGATCAGTAGACGTCAACGCGGGTGTTGTAGACGTTGAACTTGCCGGTCGGCGTGATAAGGCGCGGGTCCTTGATTACCGTCTTGAGTTCCAGCGTCTTGTCATCGACCACGACGATGGCCGATTCCTTGTCCTTGGCATTCCAGACCGAGAACCACACTTCGGTGCCTTCGGTGTTGAACTCCGGCTGCACCACGCGTGGCTGGCCGTCGGCGATCCCGGCCCATTCGACGATCGGCAGGATGGTGAATTCCGGCTCTTCGCCCGCCTTCATCTCGTCGATCTTGAACACCGCCACCGCAGCCGAGGTTTCGGCATCCGGGTTCAGCGCCGCATCGACGTAGAGATGGTTGGAGTTCGGATGGGTCTTGATGAAGAGCGAACCGCCGCCGAGCGCGGGGAAGTTCTCCACCAGGGTCCAGGCCTTGTCGGCATGGCCTTCGGGATCGGTGCCGATCAGCGCCACCGTCTCGTCGCCGAGGTGCGAGGTCGCCCAGACCGGTCCGTGGTCGGGGTGGACGAAGTTCGCGCCGCGCCCCGGGTGCGGCGTCTGGCCGCCGGTCTCGACGATTCCGGCAAGCTTGCCTTCCTTGGTGTCAACGATCGCAACCTTGCCGCGCGCGTTGGCCGCGACGAGGAAGTAGCGGTGCGTGCTGTCGAAGCCGCCGTCATGCAGGAACCGTTCGGCCTCGATCTCGGTGACCTTCAGGTTCCTGATGTCCGAATAGTCGACCAGCAGGATTTTCCCGGTTTCCTTGACGTTGACGATGAATTCCGGGGTGAAGTGCGAGGCCACGATGGCGGCGACACGCGGTTCCGGGTGATAGGTCTGCTCGTCATAGATCATGCCGCGGGTCGACTCGATCTTGAGCGGCTCGAGCGTGTCGCCGTCCATGATCACGTATTGCGGCGGCCAGTAGGCCCCGGCGATGGCGTACTTGTCCTCGTAGCCCTCGAACTTGGAGGTCTCGATCGAACGCGCCTCGGAGCCGACCTTGATTTCGGCCACGATCTGCGGCGTCTCCATCCACAGGTCGATCATGTCGACCTTGGCGTCGCGCCCGATGACGAAGAGATACCGGCCCGAAGCCGAGATCCGGCTGATGTGAACCGCATAGCCGGTATCGAGCACCGCATGGATTTCATAGGTTTCGCCGTCGATCAGCGCCACTTGTCCCGAATCGCGCAGTGTCACCGACATCAGCTTGTCGATGTCGATATCGTTCATCTTCTCGGTCGGTCGGTCCGCGGGAGCGACAAAGACCTTCCAGGTTTCGCGCATCTCGGGCATGCCGAATTCCGGCGGCGCTGGCGGCTCGAGCAGCACGTAGCGTGCCATCATGTCGACCTGCTCCTCGGTCAGATCGCCCGAGGTGCCCCAGTTTGGCATCCCGGCCGGCGAACCGTAGGTGATGAAGGAGTGCAGGTAGTCGTAGCCAAGCTCGCGCGTGATGTCCGGGGTCAGCGCCTTGCCGGTTGCGCCCTTGCGCAGCACGCCGTGACAGCCGGCGCAGCGCTCGAAATAGATCTTCGCCGCCTCGTTGAACTCTTCAGAGGTCATGACCGGATCGCCGGGCTGACGCCCGGGCAATTCCACCTGAATCTCGGCGAGTGTGGTCATCGAGGGTTCGTACTGGGCCGCTGGCGTGTCGCCGTGGTCGGCCGGTTTCTCTTCCTGCGCCTGAGCGGCGGATATGCCGAAGGCGATGGCCAGCGCGGCGCTTGACAGCAACGCTCGTCTGGCAGAGAGATTTCTGATCGTCATTGGGGAATCTCCGTTCCGCTGGTGAGGCCGCTGGAACCTCTTCCGTGCGAACAATTCGCGCCTTAACTAAAGTCAAGGCAGCGTGAACATGCCGCAGTCAGGATGCCCGCAATGCTCTTCTCCCCGAATACCGCAATGCTCCGAACACTTGCCGTCCTGATCTGTGTGCTCGGCCTTTCCGTTCAGGCCGCAACCGCCCAGGGGCTGGCCGGCCTTGCCCGGCAGGAAGCCGTCACCGCCCCCGATGCTGCCATGGCGGCCGGGTTGCTCGGTCTCGATCCGCCGGTCCTGATCGAACGTATCGATGACGGCGTTCCGGGCTGGCAGGTGCTGGATTCGAGCGGTGTCGCCGGCCACATCGGCTCGACCTGGGAGATATCCGGATCGGTGGGATATTCGGGCCGGCCGCTCGAAGTGCTGGTCGCGCTGGGCCCCGATGCGGTGATCGCCGGCGCCAGGCTGGTGCGTCACAACGAGCCGGTGCTGACGCTGGGTATTTCGGATGCTGACATCGCCGCCTATGTCAGTGGCTTTGCGGGTTACGACCTGCGCAGGCCGGATGGGCAGCGCAGCCAGGATCTGCCCGACATCATCAGCCGGGCCACGGTTTCGACCGGGGTGATTCGCGACGGTATCCTGCGCACGGCGCGGGCACTGGCAGCGGGGCGCGGACTGATCGACGTGGGCGGCGGCATCGACAGGCTGACCTATCGGCCGGCCGGTTGGCCGGAACTGATCGCCATGGGGGCGCTGGCCGAGGGGCGGATGTCGATGACCGAAGCCGCCGGGGCGCTGTCCGGCGCCAAGGTGCCGGTACCGCCGGGCGACGGCGATTTCCTGCACTTCTGGGCCGGGATCGCCGATCCGCCGGTCGTCGGGCAGAACCTGTTCGGACAGCGGGGGTTCGGGGCGGTGGTCGGCAGCCTCTCGCCGGGGGAAAGCGCGCTGGTGATCCTCTCGTCGGGTCTCCATTCGCACCGGGGAACCGAGCGGCTGCAAAGCGGTATCTTCGAACGGGTCACGGCGGTTCAGGGCGATACGCGCTGGCAGCCGACCGCCGCCTCCTACAGCGTGATCCGGCGGCTCCAGATCGCGGGGGCACCGGAGGTCAACGAAATCAGCCTGTTCCGCCTGCCCGACAATATCGACCCGATGCTGCCCTTCACCGTCGAGGTGCGCGCCGCGCGGCCGACCGGGACCGGCGGCGAGGTCGCCACCACCATATCCGCCGACTACCGGCTGCCGGACGCGCTGCGCGCCGCGCCGCCGCCCGAGCCGGTTCCGCTCTGGCAGGAGGCATGGGAAAAGAGCCACGCCAAGGTCGCCATCCTTGCCGTCATGCTCGGCGTGCTGTGGCTGATCTTCCTCGGGCAGGAATACATCACCCACCGCCCGAAATTCTGGCGCGGAATGCGGCTGGCCTTTCTCGGGGCGACGCTCTTCGTGCTCGGCTGGGGGCTCAACGGCCAGCTCAGCGTCGTGCAGGTGGTGGCCTTCCTGCATGCGCTGCTGTCGGGTTTCCGCTGGGAGACGTTCCTGATCGAGCCGGTGATCTTCATGCTCTGGTCCTTTGTCGCGCTGGCGCTGCTGTTCTGGGGGCGCGGGGTCTATTGCGGCTGGCTGTGCCCCTTCGGCGCCCTGCAGGAACTGACCAACGCGGCGGCGGAACGGCTCGGCGTACCGCAGGTCGCGGTGCCGCAGGCGCTGCATGAACGGCTGTGGATCTTCAAGTACACCGCCTTTGTCGCCATCGTCGCGCTTTCCTTCTATTCGATGCACGACGCGATGGTGCTGGCCGAGATCGAGCCCTTCAAGACGGTGATTTCGCTCAGGATGATGCGCGCGTGGCCGTTTGTGGCCTTTGTCGTGGCGCTTCTGGTCGCCGGGCTGTTCATCGAGCGGTTCTATTGCCGCTACATGTGTCCGCTGGGCGCCGGGCTGGCTATTCCGGCCAAGCTCAAGATCTTCGACTGGCTGCACCGCCGCCCGCAATGCGGCCGCGAATGCCGTCTCTGCGAGACCAGGTGCACGGTCGGCGCCATCGACCGTGTCGGCCGGATCAATCCGAACGAATGTATCCTTTGCCTGCGTTGCCAGGCAGTGATGAACGACACGACGCAATGCCCGGTGCTCAAGCGCAGGGCCCGCCCGTCCACAGGAGCCGGATCATGAGCCCGAATCCGTTTCAGCGGCTGTTTTCAGCCGGCTATCGCGTTTTTTTCCTGCTGGCGGGCCTGTCGGCCGTGCTGACGATGATCGTCTGGGAGGGGTGGCTGGCCATCCACGCCAGCGGCGGCATGGTGACCGGAGAACCCTTCGCCATGGCGCCGCATCTGTGGCATGCGCACGAGTTGATCTTCGGCTACGGGTCGGCGGCGGTGGCCGGTTTCCTGATGACGGCGGCACCGAACTGGACCGGAAGCAAATCCGCGCCGGTCAGTTTCTTCGCCGCGACCTCGGCGCTGTGGCTGGCCGGCCGCATGGCGATCTGGTGGTCGGGCGGCCTGCCGCCGGTGCTGACCGCCACGCTCGACCTCGCCTTCGTTCCGGTGGTGGCGCTGCGCATCCTGGCGCTGCTGCTCAAGCGCCCGAAGCCGCCGCAGATGCTGATCCTCGGCGTGATCGTCCTGTTCTGGCTGGGCAACCTGCTGGTCCATTTCGAATGGACCGGGCTGACGGACGATACCGCGTCGGCCGGGCTGCGGGTCGGGTTGCTGACGCTTTGCGCGCTCATCATGACGCTTGGCGGCCGGATCACGCCGGCCTTTACCCGCAACGCGATGATCCGCGCCGGGCGCGAAGACCATCTGCCCGCCAACCCGCCGGTGCTGGCAGCGGCTTCGATCGCGGCGGCACTTCTGGTACCGGTGACGATGCTGTTCGGGCTTCCCGGTGCGGTGCCGGGGGCGCTGGCGCTGCTGGCGGGTGCGGCCGGTCTGGCGCGGCTTTCGATGTGGCGCGGCGGCTGGACGCTGTCGCAACCGATCCTGTGGACGCTGCACCTGTCCTATGCCACCAATTCGCTCGGCTTCATCCTGGTCGGCCTGTCGCTCGCCGGTATCGGGTCCGAGGTTGCGGCGTTGCATGTGGCGGGTATCGGCGGCGTCGGCGGCATGACGCTTTCGGTGATGTCGCGCGCGGCGCTGGGCCATTCGGGCCGTCCGCTGGTGGCGCCGTGGCCGGTTGCGCTGGCTTATGCGCTGATGCCGCTGGCCACGCTGCTGCGTTATGCCGCATCGGCGTGGCCGGGCTTCTATTTCACCGGCGTCCTGCTGGCGGGTGCGCTGTGGATACTGGTCTACGTGCTCTATACGGCGGCCCTGTGGCCGGTTTTCTGGGGTGAACGGGAAGATGCTGCGGGAAAGGGTGCCGAGGCCTGACCCCGTTTGCCGCGCCGGAATTCCGCCAATTTCCGACCAGTTGACTTTGGTTAAGGTGACGACTCGCCCGCATCGCCAAGGTCCGCCAAGGAATATGCAACGAGGGAAGGATGAGCGCGATGCGCGAAGTCATGACCAAGAGCATGGCCCGCAACATCTTCTACGGCGGTTCCCTGTTCTTCATACTGATCTTCATCGGCCTGTCGGTGCAGTCGCACCTCTACATAGTGAACAAGTCTACCGACAAGGCGACGCTGACCGACAGTGTGGCGCACGGCAAGCATCTGTGGGAGAAGAACGCCTGTATCAACTGCCATACGATTCTGGGCGAGGGCGCCTATTTCGCCCCCGAACTGGGTAACGTGATGACCCGCTGGGGCGTGCAGGACGACCCCGAGGGGGCCTTCGAGACCCTGAAGGGATGGATGCAGGCGATGCCGACCGGAATCGAGGGGCGCCGCCAGATGCCCTTCTTCGACCTGACGGACGAGGAATACCGCGCGTTGTCGGATTTCCTGCTGTGGACCAACACCATCAACGCCCAGAACTGGCCGCCGAACGACGCAGGCTGAGGCTGGATCAGGAGACCGACAGATGAAATATCAATCGCAGAAAATCGCCTATTACTATTTCGTGGCGGCGCTGGCGCTGTTCGCCGTGCAGGTCACGATGGGCCTCGTCATGGGCTGGGTCTATGTCGACGGGAACTTCCTGTCCAACCTGCTGCCCTTCAACATCCTGCGCATG
>NZ_JBKEAE010000100.1:0-15969 GCF_047971885.1 Tropicimonas sp.
GGCGTGATCTATTTCGACGAGGTGTCCGACATGCCGGTCGGCACCCAGTCCAAGATCCTGCGCGTGCTGGTCGACCAGCAGTTCCAGCGTGTCGGCGGCGCCGACAAGGTGCGGGTCGATATCCGGGTCATCTCGTCCACGAACCGCGATCTGGAATACGAGATCGCCGAAGGGCGGTTCCGCCAGGAGTTGTTCCACCGGCTGAACGTGGTGCCGATCCGCGTGCCGGGGCTCGACGAGCGGCGCGAGGACATTCCCGGTCTGGCGCGCTATTTCATCCGCGGCTTCAACGAAAGCCAGGGGTTGCCGGTGCGCGAACTCAGCGACGAGGCGGTGGCGCTGTTGCAGACCATGCACCTGCCGGGCAACGTGCGGCAGTTGAAGAACGTGATCGAGCGGGTGCTGATTCTGGGCGACGGTTCCGACAGGATCGGCCCGCGCGAACTGGAAGGTGCCGAAGGCGGCGAGGCGGACGAGGGCCGTGTCGTGCTGTCGGGCGCGCTGGCCACGCTGCCGCTGCGCGAGGCGCGCGAATTGTTCGAGCGCGAATACCTGCTGACCCAGATCAACCGTTTCGGCGGCAATATCAGCCGCACGGCGACCTTTGTCGGCATGGAGCGTTCGGCGCTGCACCGCAAGCTTAAGTCGCTGGGCGTGGTGACATCGTCCAAGGCGGGCACGCGGATCGCCCATGTCGAGGATGCGCCGCAGGCGGCGGAATAGGCGGCGGCACCGGGGCCGGTTCGATGGCGCGGGCGTTGACGGCCCCACCGTGCTCTGCCATGGCTGTCGCGAAACGTAGAAACCCGGGATCGGGGCGATGAAGGTCATCATCTGTGGGGCGGGCCAGGTCGGCTGGCAGATCGCCCGGTATCTCTCGAGCGAGAACAACGATGTCACGATCGTGGACAGCAATCCCGATCTGGTGCGCCGGGCGACCGATACGCTCGACGTGCAGGGGGTTGCCGGATTCGCCAGCTATCCCGACGTGCTGGAGCGGGCCGGGGCCAAGGACGCCGACATGGTGATCGCCGCGACTCATCTCGACGAGGTCAACATGGTGACCTGCCAGGTCGCCCATTCGGTTTTCAAGGTCCGGCGCAAGATCGCGCGCCTGCGGGCGCAATCCTACCTCGATCCGGCCTATGGCGATCTTTACAAGCGCGATCACATGCCGATCGACGTGAAGATCAGCCCGGAAAAGGAGGTTGCCGAAGCGGCCCTGCAACGGATCGCGGCCCCCTCGACCTTCGACACCGAGAGCTTTCTGGACGATCAGGTGCAACTTCTCGGTATCGCGCTCGACGAGGATTGCCCGGTTCTGAACACGCCGTTGCGCCAGTTGACCGACCTGTTCTCGACCCTGCGCGCGGTGGTGGTCGGAGTGCGCCGGGAGGGCACGCTTTTCACCCCGGCTCCGGGCGACCAGCTTTTCGCCCAAGACCAGATATATGTCATCGCCCAGAGGGAGGACGTTGACCGTACGCTCGACATCTTCGGCAAACCGACGCGGCAGCAGGAGCGGATCGTGATCGTCGGCGCCGGGAACGTCGGCCTGACGGTGGCGCGCGAGCTTGAAAAGGGCCGCAGCAAGGTGCGCGTGCGGATGATCGACAACAGCCGTCACCGGGCCGAGGTTGCCGCCGATGCGCTGGAACGTACCATCGTTCTGCATGGCGACGGCATGGATGCGGAGGTGTTGCTGGAGGCGAGCGTCGACCGCGCCGACGCGGTGCTCTGCGTGACCGACGACGACAAGGTGAACTTTCTGGCGGCCGTTCGCGCCAAGACCATGGGCTGCAAGATGACCATCGCGCTGGTCAACGACCCGACGCTGGTTTCGCTGATGGGGCCGCTTGATGTCGATGCCTATATCAATCCGCGGGCGACCACGGTCAGCTCGATCCTGCGGCATATCCGCCACGGGCGGGTGCGCGGGGTCTATTCCATCGGCGACGCCGAGGCCGAGGTGATCGAGGCGCAGGTGCTCTCGACCTCGCCGATCGCGGGGCGGCAGCTTCGCGAGGTCGATTTTCCCGAAGGGGCGCTGCTCGGCGCGATCCGACGTGACGACCAGATTCTGAAGCCGAGAGGAGAGACACGGATTGTGGAGGGCGATATCGTGCTGATCTTCTCGCTGGCTGCCGATGTTCCCGAGGTGGAGCGGCTGCTTCAGGTCACCGCCGATTTCTTCTGATCCGCCCGATGAGTCGCCTGGATAACGTTCCGCTGATCGTGATCCTGATGGGGATCGGTGCGGCGGCGATGCTCGTGCCCATGGCGCACGGCCTTCTGATCGGCGACGGACGTGTGGTTCAGGTGTTCGGCATGTCGGCGGCGCTGTTCCTGTTCATCGCGATGATGATCGGATTCGCCCTTTCCGGCCGCCCTTCGCGCAGCCCGGAGCGCAGCCATCTGGTGGCGCTCGTCGGCGCCTTTACCGTCCTGCCGCTGATGCTGGCGGTTCCCTTCGAGCAGGTGCTGCGGACGACCAGCTTCACCAACGCCTGGTTCGAAATGGTCTCGTCGATCACGACCACCGGCGCCACCCTGTTCGAGCCCGAACGGCTGCCGGCGCCGCTGCACGTCTGGCGTGCGCTTGTCGGGTGGCTGGGCGGTTTCCTGATCTGGGTGGCGGCCTTTGCACTGCTGGCGCCAATGCATCTGGGCGGGTTCGAGGTGATCGGCACCGACCGTTTCGGCGCCGCCGTCCGGTTGGGGCGCCGCCCGGGGAACGTGACCGTGAGCCATCCGCGCGTCCGGATCCGGCATTATACAACCCAGTTCCTGCCGATCTATGCCGGGCTGACCGGCATCCTGCTTGTCGGTCTGCTGATGTTGGGCGAGGCGCCGACGACCGCGTTCTGCCATTCGCTTTCGACGCTGGCGTCGAGCGGCATCAGCCCGCTGCGCAGCATGGAGGAGTCCAGTGCGGGAATGGCCGGCGAATGCCTGATCTTCGTCTTTTTCATCTTCGCCATTACGCGCATCACCTTTTCCGGTCCGTTCAATTCGCATTGGGGCAGGACGCTGTTGCGTGACCCTGAGTTGCGCATCGCGGCGCTGGTGGCCGTCCTGCTGCCCAGCCTGCTTTTCCTGCGTCACTGGGTCGGCGCCTACGAGGTCAACACCGTGGCGGAACTGCCCTCGGCGATCAACGCGCTCTGGGGGGCGACCTTCAGCGTCATCTCGTTTCTGACAACCACCGGATTCGTCAGCGCCGAATGGAGCATTTCGAGCAGCTGGTCGGGGTTGCAGACCCCCGGCCTCATCCTGCTGGGCCTCGGGCTGATCGGCGGCGGCGTGGCGACCACGGCAAGCGGTGTGAAGCTGCTGCGGGTTTACGCGCTTTACCGGCATTCGGCGCGCGAACTCGAACGTCTGGTCTATCCCCGCTCGGTCGGCGGCGCCGGCAGCACCGAGCGTGACCTGCGCACGCGGGGGGCCTATGTCGCGTGGATATTCTTCATGCTGTTCGCGACCAGCCTGACGGCTGTTGCCGTGATCCTGTCGCTGGCGGGGCTGGCCTTCGACGAATCCATCGTCATGTCGATCGCGGCACTGTCGAACACCGGCCCGGCGGCGGGGGTGGTGCTCGACCATCCGGTGACATATTCGTCGCTCGGCGATCCCGGCAAGTTTACGCTGATTTTCGCAATGGCGCTCGGACGGCTTGAAACGCTTGCGATTCTTGCCATGTTCAACCCGCATTTCTGGCGCGGCTGAAATTCGGATGCCGAAATTGCCGCCCTTGCCGGACAATTAACGGTTGTCGTTCTCTTCCGGGGTGGAATCTGGCGAAATACCATATCATAGTGATTCCGAATGGGTGGACAGCGGCTCGTAACGGGGACCGGCACCGGGCCAGCAATTAAAGACACAAGGCACGACAATGGCTTCAGACAAGCAGAACTTGCAGGACGCGTTTCTCAATCACGTCCGCAAGACGAAGGTTCCGGTGACGATCTTCCTGATCAACGGCGTCAAGCTGCAGGGAGTCATTACGTGGTTTGACAACTTCTGCGTGTTGCTGCGGCGCGATGGCCAGTCCCAGCTCGTCTACAAGCACGCCATCTCGACCGTGATGCCGGCACAGCCCATCAGCCTTTACGAGGGTGAAGACTGAGCGCGCACCCGAGCCAGGGCGAGGGGGGCTCCGCCGGAACGGAGCGGGCGCTTGTCCTGCATCCCGATATCCTGTCCGACCGTGACCGGCGCCCGGCAGCCGCCGGGTTGGCCGAGGCCATCGCGCTGGCCCGGGCGCTTCCCGGGCTTACGGTGGTGGGCGGGCAGGTGGTGGGGCTGCGTGCCGTGCAGCCCGGCACGCTTTTCGGCAGTGGCAAGGTCGAGGAGCTGAAGCGGCAGATCGAGACCGACGAGATCGGGCTGGTGCTGGTCGACGGGCCGGTTTCGCCGGTGCAGCAGCGCAACCTCGAAAAAGAGTGGAACGTAAAGCTGCTCGACCGTACCGGTCTCATCCTCGAAATCTTTGCCGATCGCGCCGCGACCCGCGAAGGTGTGCTTCAGGTCGAACTGGCGGCGCTGTCCTATCAGCGTACCCGGCTGGTCCGCGCCTGGACCCACCTCGAGCGGCAGCGCGGCGGGCTGGGATTCGTCGGCGGGCCGGGCGAGACGCAGATCGAGGCGGACCGACGCGCCATCGACGAGGCGATCACCCGCATCCGGCGGCAACTGGAAAAGGTGGTCCGGACCCGGACCCTGCACCGGGCGGCGCGGGCCAGGGTTCCGTTCCCGGTGGTGGCGCTGGTGGGCTATACCAATGCCGGAAAATCGACACTGTTCAACCGGCTGACCGGGGCTGACGTTCTGGTCAGGGACATGCTGTTCGCCACGCTCGATCCAACGATGCGGGGAGTGACGCTCGACACCGGGCAGAAGGTGATTCTGTCCGATACGGTCGGGTTCGTCTCGGATCTGCCGCACCAGCTTGTCGCGGCGTTCCGCGCGACGCTGGAAGAGGTGCTTTCGGCCGATCTGATCGTGCATGTGCGCGACATCAGCCATGCCGAGACCGAAGCGCAAGCCGAAGACGTTGCGAAGATCCTGCATGAACTGGGTGTGCCCGACGACACACCCGGAATCGAGGTCTGGAACAAGATCGACCTGGTTCCGGCAGAGGAACGGCAGGCGATCGAAACGCTGGCGGCCCGGCGGCCCGGCGTGCTGACGCTGTCGGCGACCACCGGCGAGGGGGAGGGCCAGCTTGTCGGGACGATCACCGAAATGCTCGCCGGGGCGTTCACCGATGCCGAGCTTTCGCTGACTTTCGCCGACGGGCGGCAGCGTGCCTGGCTGCACGATGCCCGCGTCGTGACCGGCGAACGGCAGACCGAAACCGGATGGGACATCGCGGTGCGCTGGTCGGAGCGTCAGAAAGAGGCCTATGCGCGGCTGACTGGCGACGATCCGGGGCAGGACCATGCGCTCGACCGTTGACCCGATGCATATCCGGCAGCCTTGAGGGCGTTCCGGCATTCCGCTGGCAAGAAAAGATCGCAGATTTCCGTGAGGGCACTGAACTGTCGGCGAATGGCCGTGCGCTGATACAGCGCAGATAAACCCAGCGCTTCGAGAACGCCATTTCGACGGGATTCAGGTCGGGGCTGTAGGGCGGCAGGAACAAGACCCGACAACCTGCATCGTGCGGCTCTTGCGGCTTCGGCGTGACCGGATACGAGGCCGATCGGGTGCGACAGGCGCTATTCCGCCGCGATGGTGATAACGGGCTCCATATGGCGCAGGATGTCTTCGGAAAGGTGGCATTTCACCTGATGGCCCGGGCCGAGATCCTTCATTGCCGGAACCTCGGTTTCGCAGAGGTTCCCCGGCACTTTCGGCTTCCAGCGGCAGCGGGTCTGGAACGGGCAGCCGGGCGGCGGGTTCATTGCCGAGGGGATATCGCCTTCGAGCACGATGTGTTTCTTCTCGACACTGGTATCCGCGATGGGCACGGCCGAAAGCAGCGCCTCGGTATAGGGGTGATAGGGGGGAGAGAAGACCTGATCGGTGGTGCCGATCTCGACCACGTGCCCCAGATACATGACCAGAACACGATCCGACAGGTAGCGGACGATGGAAAGGTCGTGGCTGATGAACAGCAGCGTCGTTTTTTCCTCGCGCTGGATTTCCATCAGCAGGTCGGTGACGGCGGCCTGCACCGAAACGTCGAGGGCCGAGACGGGTTCGTCGGCGACGACGATCTGCGCCCCCCCGGCAAAGGCGCGCGCGATACCGACGCGCTGCTTCTGGCCGCCCGACAGTTGACGCGGCATGCGCTCGGCAAAGGCACGGGGCAGTTTGACCAGATCGAGCAGTTGAAGCATCCGATTGCGGCGTTCGGATTCGGAATTTCCATAGCGGAAAATCTCGAGCGCGCGGACGATCTGGCGACCGACGGTCATCGACGGATTGAGCGTATCGAAGGGGTTCTGGAACACCATCTGCACCGAGGAGATCGTCCGCGTGTCGCGCTCCTGAATGGGGATTTGCTCGATCGGGCGGTTACCCAGTTCGATCATGCCCGAGGTGGCGGTTTCCAGCCCCATCAGCACCTTGGCGAAGGTGGACTTGCCGCAGCCGGATTCCCCCACGATGGCGAGGGTTTCGCCCTCGTGCGCGGTGAAGGATATCGACTCGTTGGCCTTGACCACCCTTTGCTTGCCGCCGAACAGAGCATTCGCCGCGACCTCGTAGTATTTCCTGAGATTTTCAACCTTGAGCACCGGCGCGCCGATCTCGGTGGTCTCGTGTGATGCCGCCTTGGCGACGGGCGCGTTCCAGTCGATCTCCTCGAAGCGCAGGCAGCGGGTTGCGTGGCGGTCGTTGCCGGGCACGGGATACATCGGGACATACTGCGCGTCGCAGCGCCCGGCCTGGAAGTAATCGCAGCGCGGGCCGAAGTTGCAGCCCGGCGGGCGCTCGTGCGGCAGGGGAAAATTGCCCGGGATCGCCACCAGTGGGCGCGCGTTCTTGTCGGCGCCGGGCAGCGGGATCGAGCGGAAGAGCGCCTGTGTATAGGGGTGCTGCATCTCGTCGAAGACATCGTTGATCGAGCCGCGCTCGACCGCCTCGCCCGAATACATCACGCAGAGCCTGTCGCAGGTTTCCAGTACCAGCCCGAGATTGTGGCTGATGAACAGCATCGAGGTGCCGTATTTCTTGCCCAGTTCCTTGACCAGATCGACAACCGCCGCCTCGACCGTGACGTCGAGCGCGGTGGTGGGCTCGTCGAGGATCAGCAGCGAGGGCTTGGACATCAGCGCCATGGCGATGACGATACGCTGCTGCTGACCGCCCGAAAGCTGGTGCGGATAGGAATTCAGCATCCTTTTAGGATCGGGCAGGCGGACATCCGTCACTGCTTCGAGCGCGCGTGCCCAGGCGTCTTTCTCGCTCAGCCGCTCGTGGATCATCGGCACTTCCATGAGTTGCTGGCCGATCTTCATCGCCGGGTTCAGCGATGCCATGGGATCCTGATAGATCATGGCGATTTCAGAGCCGCGGATGTCGCGCAGTTCCTCGGGTGTCATCTGGTCGAGATCGCGCCCCTTGAACTTGATCGTGCCGCCGACGATGCGCCCGTTGACGCCAAGGTCCTGCATGACGCCAAGCGCCACGGTGGACTTGCCGCAGCCGGATTCGCCCACCAGCCCCATCGCCTCGCCGGGCTGGACGGTGACCGAGAAATCCATCACTGCCGGGATCTCCCTGAGCCGGGTGAAGAACGAGATCGAGAGCTTGTTGATCTCGAGGATCGGGCCGTCATAGTCCCATTTGGTCATGGCAGGCTCCTTGTCGGTTCGCGGCGCATCAGTCCCGCAGGCTTTCTTCGCGCAACCCGTCGGCAAGCAGGTTGAGGCCGAGCACCAGGCTGGTCAGCGCCAGCGCCGGCACCAGCGCGGGGTGGGGGTAGATGGAAAGCAGCTTGCGCCCGTCGTTGATCGTGCTGCCCCAGTCGGGGCTTTCGGGCGACAGGCCCAGCCCGAAAAAGCCGAGCGTCCCGAGCAGGATGGTGGTGTAGCCGATGCGCAGGCAGAAATCGACGATCAGCGGACCGCGCGCGTTGGGCAGGATTTCCCACAGCATGGTGTACCACGGCCCTTCGCCGCGTGTCTGGGCGGCGGCAACGTAATCGCGCGTCTTGATATCCATCGCGATGCCGCGAACGATACGGAAGACGGTGGGCGAATTGACGAAAACGACGGAGACAAAGACGATCAGGATATTGGCCGGCACGGCAATGATACCGAGCGGATCGGCATTCCACGCAACGCCGAAGTAAATCCACAGCCCGATCACCAGCGTCAGTCCGAGGTAGAGCGCGCGCTTGCCCGGCTGGGTGAAGAAGCGCGAGTTCAGCAGGACGACGAGGAAGATGATCGGAAAGACGAACAGCACCGCCGCCATGTAGGTCGGCAGGCCGGTTTCGACGATTTCGGGCGTGACCAGCAGGTAGAACAGCAGGATTACCGGAAAAGCAAGGATCAGGTTGGCAAGGAACGACAGGAAGGTGTCGAGCCTGCCGCCGTAATAGGCCGCCGGCAGGCCCAGCGTGATTCCCACCATGAAGGCGAAGAGCGTGGCGAGCGGCGCGATCTGCATCACGATGGTCGAGCCGGCGACCATGCGCGAGAACACGTCGCGCGCCAGGTTGTCGCCGCCGAGCAGATAGTAGCCATAGCCCTCGTGCCCGGCGGGTACCGGCGCGCCCGGCAGCTTGTTCTTCATCGCCGGGATCTGCATCAGCGGATCCTGGGTGACGATCATGTCGGCGAAGAGCCCGGTGAAGACCCAGAAGATGACGATGGCGAAGCCGATGCCGCCGATGCGCGAATCGAACAGCTGCCCGTAGAGCCCGAGCCGGCGGCGAAAGACGAAGGACACGGCAAACATGCTCACCATGGCGACCCACACCGGCATGAACTGCTTGAAGATCTGAAAGAGGATCGCGCCCCAGGACAGGTTTTCCATCGACCGGCCTCCTCAGGAAATTCTGATACGCGGGTTCAGGAAGACGTAGCCGATATCCGATATCAGTTGGGTCACCAGAACCACGAACACTGCAACCACCGAACAGCCCAGCAGCAGTTCGATGTCGTTGTTGCCGGCCGCCTGGACCAGCGTCCAGCCGAAGCCCTTGTAGTTGAACAGCGTCTCGACGATCACCACGCCGTTCAGCAGCCACGGGATCTGCAGCATGATGACGGTGAAGGGCGCGATCAGCGCGTTGCGCAGCGCGTGCTTCAGCACGATGTTGCGAAAGCTCACCCCCTTGAGGCGCGCAGTGCGGATGTATTGCGCCGTCATCACCTCGGCCATCGAGGCGCGGGTCATCCGCGCGACATACCCCATGCCATATAGCGCGATAGTCACCACCGGCAGGGTGAAGTTGGCGAATGTGATCTGATCCATCGCGCCGGTTGCGGTGCCGTTGAACCATTTCAGCCCGACCGCCGAGGAGGCGAAGACGGTGATGAGGATGACGCCCGAGACATATTCGGGCGTTGCCGTCGATGCGATGGATATGGTCGAAAGAACCCGGTCGAGCCGCGAGCCCTCGCGCATGCCGGCCAGAACGCCGATGACCAGCGCCGAGGGAACCATCACCACCATCACCCAGAACATCAGCTTGGCGGTCAGCCAGAGCCGCTTGCCGATGATGTCGGCGGCAGGCTCCCTGAAAACGGTCGAATAGCCCCAGTCCCCCTGAAGAACGCCGCAATAGCGCGCCGCCTCGTCCGGCGGGGTGCCGGATGCGATGCAGCGGCCGGTGACGGTGCCGTCGCCGGCTTCGTGGGTCCAGCCGGGAAGGATGCCCAGCCATTCGCCGTATTTGACCGGAAGCGGCTGAGTATATCCGCGCGCGCCGAGCCAGTCGAGGACCTGCTCATCGCTCATCCGCACGTTGCCCTGGGTCTTGGCGAGCTTTTCGAGGTTGGGGGGCAGGTTGGTCAGCCAGAAAACGACAAAGGTCAGACAGAGGGCGGTCAGCA
Source organism: Tropicimonas sp. (assembly GCF_047971885.1). Classification (NCBI taxonomy): domain Bacteria; kingdom Pseudomonadati; phylum Pseudomonadota; class Alphaproteobacteria; order Rhodobacterales; family Roseobacteraceae; genus Tropicimonas; species Tropicimonas sp. The sequence continues at coordinate 10,014 of NZ_JBKEAE010000100.1, forward strand.
ACATGAAACCGATGCGACGAAGAATGAAGAGCGCCATTTGTCAGGTGTTCCTTGTCTCGCTTCCGGCTGGACATGACGGGCCGGGCCCCGCTGGCGCCCGGCCCTGGATCGATCAGGCGGCGAAGCCCATCTGATAGTAGTGGAACTCATGCGCCGGGTGCTTGTCGACGCCGACGAGCCTGCCGTTATGGTGGTTGAACAGCTTGCGCCAGTAGGGCTGGATGATCACCCCGTCGTCGCGCATCTTCTGTTCCAGCCTGGCCATCACCTCGCGCCGCTTGTCGGCGTCGGCGACCGACATTGCCTCGGCCATCAGCGCATCGAACTCGGGGCTCGAATAGGCCGATTCGTTCCATGCCTCGCCGGTGCGATAGGCCAGCGCCATGACCTGAACGGCAAGCGGACGGTGGTTCCACTGGGTGGCCGAGAACGGGTATTTCGTCCAGTCGTTCCAGAAGGTCGAGCCGGGCAGGATGGTCCGCTTCACGTTGATGCCGGCATCGCGAATCTGCGCGGCGATGACATCGCCGGTATTCTTCTGCCAGTCCTCGTCGACGGTGATGAGGTCATGCTCGAAATCGGCGAACTCGGTCGAATCCATCAGTTCCTTGGCCGCTGCCGGATCGAACGGCGCCGGCCCGATATCGGCATAGGCGGGGTGGATCCGGCAGACGTGGTGGTTTTCCGCAACCTCGCCCAGATTGTTGTAACCAAGCTCCAGGCAGACGTTGTTGTCGACCGCCATCGCCAGCGCGCGCCGCACATCGGCATTGGCATAGGGAACCTTGCCGTCCACCTCGGCCACGTGGTTGCAACGGAAAACAATGGTCGAGGAGGTCAGCCCCTCGGTTCTGGTCCAGCCGATCGAATCGAGGATCTCGATGTAATCGCCAAGGCTTTCGTAGAGCAGGTCGACCTCGTCGGATTCGGCGGCGGCCAGCCATGCGGCCGGGTCGGTTCCATAATCGGTCAGTTCGATCCGGTCGAGGTAGGGGCCGCCATAGACATCGGTGCCCCACCAGGGCTGGTCGGTGTTGCGCTCGATCACGCATTTCACCCCGACCTCCAGTTCGACCGGCTTGTACGGGCCGGTGCCCACGCCATGCTGGAAGGGATCGCCGCCGTCATAGGTCGCGTCGGTGATCGCTGCGGGATAATCCGTCGTATTGGCGATAATGGTGATATCCGGGACCGACAGATGCAGCCTGACGGTGTGTTCGTCGACGACCTCAATCGCGCCATCGCGCGCCTTGCCCGTCGCCTCGTCGATCAGGGCGGCCATGCGGCCCGCCATCGAGTTTTCGGGTACCGACTTGTCGCACCAGCCGGTAATGTTGCGCGCCACGTCCTCGGCGGTAAAGGGTGTTCCGTTGTTCCACATCACGCCCTGCCGGACGTTCAGGGTGTATTCGGTTGCATCCTCGTTGATTTCCCAGCTTTCCAGCAGCATCGGGCGGAACGTGCCGTCGTTCTGATATTCGACAAGGTATTCGAGGAAACCGCGGGTCTGGTTGCCGATTTCGGACCAGTCGAAGGAGCGCGGATCCTTCATCGCCTTGACGATACTCTGGATGCGCAGGGTGCCGCCCTGCTGGATCGCAGGTTGCGCCTGCGCCGGCCGCGCAAGGCCGATCATGGCATAGGCGCCGGCGGCGGTGACCCCCAGCGCCGTCGTCCGCGTCAGAAATTCGCGGCGGTCGAGATGCCCGGCCCGGTATTCATCGGCATACATCTTCGCGGCAGGATGGACCGGCTTCCCGGTCTGGGTGGGGTAGGTCATTGAGTTCTCCCTGTTACGGATAAAGCTCGCAAATTTTCAACTCGGCGGCGCGTGTTTTCGCTTTTGGCGGATCTGCCGATCCTCCGTTCCGCCTTTTCTGTCGCGCGCCGACGGCCGGTTCATTCGGCACCGGATTTCGCGGTGCGTCAACGGTCGCATTCGACCTTTCGTCATCGAAAAGCGACCTCTTCCCCAATCAAAAACAACGTTTGCCCGGGATGCAACCCGAAATTCGGCGAATAAAGGCCGGCGATGGCGGAGGGTTGTCAGCCGGCCCGGGGCGCGGCGTCGGGAACCGTGCGACGGTCGCGGAACTGGCCGGGGGATTCGCCGGCCTGCGCGCCGAAGTCCCGGTCGAAATCGCCGCGCGAAGGGTAACCCAGAAGCTCCGACACCTGATCGACCGACAGGGACTCGTCCAGCAGCAGCCGCCGCGCTTCGAAGGCGAGACGGTCGGCCAGAAGGTCGGCGGCGGGCCGGCCGCAGGTGCGGCAGCAGATCTCGCTGAGCCTTGTCGGGGCGACGCCGAGGTATTCGGCGTAATCCGCCAGCGACCGGCCGGCATGAAGCTGGCTCTCGATCGCCTCGGTATAGCGGCGCGCCAATCCCTGCTCGTCGCTTTCGGCCGGCTGTGCGGCCGCCAGGATACGCTGGCGCGCCATCCAGACCGCTACCAGCCCGCCGTAATGGGCGATGGCGCGCTCCTTGTCGGGCCGGTCGCCCTCGGCCTCCTGGCGCAGCGATTCGACCAGCCCGTTCAACTCGCTCTGATAGCGGGTCTGGCGGATGCGCAGGTGGCAGGGTTCTGCCGGCAGGTCCGCGGTCGGTTCGGCAAAAAAGATGGCGGTGCCGAAGACCTTGCTGGCAACCTCGAACCCGTGCATCGTGCCGCCGGGAATGAAGATGGCGTTATGCGGTCCGTAGCCGCGCGTCACGCCGGAAACGGTGATCCGCCCCTGACCGCGCGTGAACCACAGCAGCAGCGGTGTCCGGTAGCTTCGCATCGCCTCGGTCCGCCATTTTCCGCCCGATGCGAGGTGCTGCAACTGAACCAGCCGCAACGGACCGTCGGGTACGGCAGGGATTGCGGGCATTTGGGTCACGTTGTGTGGACCTTTCGCTTGTTCGCCACGGCATCGCCAATGCGGCGTCGTCGACTCTGCCCTGTGGAAAATTTCGAATCAAGCTTGGCCGCGTCATGCCGGCCGGTGCCGTTGCCGCACTACACCGCCGGTTCCAGCACCCGCCAGGATTTCATCCTTGCGCGAAACCACGTGCGCTGGCGCTTGGCATACTGGCGGGTCGCGATGCTCGCCCGTTCGGTTGCCTCGTCGAGCGTCAACTCGCCGCGCAGGCAGGCGATCAACTCCGGCCCGCCGATCGCGCGCGACGATGGCAGCGCGGGGTTCCAGCCATCGAGGTTGGCGCGCGCCTCGTCAAGCGCGCCCCGCGCCAGCATCTGTCCGAAGCGGCGCTCGATACGCGGCGAGAGCCAGCCCTTGGGCGCGTCGATCACGAAAGCCTCGCACCGCGCAAGCGGCAGAAGGGGCGGTGGCGTCCGGTCCTGCCAGTCTGCCAGATCCCTGCCGGTGGCTTGCAGAACCTCCCACGCCCGGCGGATACGGGCCGGATTGGCGGTGTCGATCCGCGCCCGCGTCGCCGGGTCCAGATCGGCAAGCATCTGCCGGTGGCTCCGGGTCTCGGCCGCCGCGCGCACGCCTGGCGGTATCGGTGGAATCTCCGCCAGCCCCTCGGTGAGCGCGGTAAAATACAATCCGGTACCGCCGACGATGATCGGGCGCCCGGGGCGGTCGAGAATCGCCGCGACCTCGCGCAGCCAGTGACCGACCGAATAATCATCCTGCCGCCCGACATGGCCATAGAGCCGGTGCGGCGCGCGGGCTTGCTCCTCCGGGCCGGGGCGGGCGGTCAGGATGCGCCAGTTGGAATAGACCTGCAGCGCATCGGCGTTGACGATGACACCGCCCGTCATCGCGGCTATTTCAAGCGCCAGCGCCGACTTGCCACTGGCGGTGGGGCCCGCGATCAGCACAGGCCGTTCGGCACCGATGTCGGGGGGTGAAATCACGGCTGGACGGTCCTTCCCGGTTGATGCCGCCGGCGTTTTCGGACAGGAAGCGGCGCAGCGATAATCGAGGGGACTCAGATATGCCGGACACGATTGCGGATCAACCGAAGCCTGCCTATTCCCGGGTTCTTCTCAAGATTTCGGGCGAGGCGCTGATGGGCGACCAGGGGTTCGGCCTCCACCCGCCCACCGTGCTGCGCATCGCCGAAGAGGTGAAATCGGTGCACGACCTCGGGGTGGAAATCTGCATGGTGATCGGGGGCGGAAACATCTTTCGCGGGCTCTCGGGCTCGGCGCAGGGCATGGAGCGCACCACTGCCGATTACATGGGCATGCTGGCCACCGTGATGAACGCGCTGGCGATGCAGTCGGCGCTTGAAGGAATCGGGGTCTTCACCCGGGTGATTTCGGCCATCCGCATGGACGAGGTCTGCGAGCCCTATATCCGCCGCCGCGCCGTGCGCCACCTGGAAAAAAAGCGTGTCTGCATCTTTGCCGCCGGCACCGGCAACCCCTATTTCACCACCGATACCGCCGCCACCCTGCGGGCGAACGAAATGGCCTGCGAGGCGATATTCAAGGGAACCAAGGTCGATGGCGTCTACGACAAGGACCCGGTCAGGTTCCCCGATGCGGTGCGCTACGATACCATCAGCTACGACGACGTGCTGGCCAGGCACCTCAAGGTGATGGACGCCTCGGCGATCGCGCTGGCGCGCGACAACAACCTGCCGATCATCGTGTTTTCGCTCGACGAACCCGGCGGCTTTGCCGGTATCCTCGCCGGCGAGGGGACATATACCCGCGTTCGGGGCTGACAGCCCGACGGGCATGCGGGAATTTCCCGGATCTGGGCGGCTACCCGCTGGCCCGGTGGGCATCCCAGCTATACAAACACCCATGCGGGCGGTAGAACCCTTCCGACCCGGGACGATGCCGGGCCCGAGACGACGCTGGGAAGGAGCAGGCACATGGCAGCAGAATACGAAGAACCGGACATGGATGGCCTGAAGCACCGCATGGACGGCGCGATCAGGAACCTGAAAACCGAATTCCTGTCGCTCAGGACCGGGCGCGCCTCGGCGTCGATGCTGGATCCGATACATGTGGATGCCTATGGCGCGACGACGCCGATCAACCAGGTCGGCACGGTGAACGTGCCCGAACCGCGGATGATCACGCTGAACGTCTGGGACAGATCGCTGGTGGGCAAGGTCGAAAAGGCGTTGCGCGAAAGCGGGCTGGGGATCAACCCGGTGGTCGACGGCACCATCATCCGCCTGCCTATTCCCGAACTGAACGAAGAGCGCCGGCGCGAACTGACCAAGGTCGCGGCGCAATATGCCGAGCAGGCCCGGATCGCCATCCGCAACGTCCGGCAGGACGGAATGCACCAGCTCAAGAAGGCCAGGTCCGACGGCATGCCCGAGGACGAGGAAAAGATCTGGCACGACGAGATTCAGGCGATGACCGACAAGCACATCAAGAAGGTCGATTCCTCGCTCGAAGCCAAGCAGGAAGAAATCATGCAGGTCTGACCTGCACCCGTTGCCAACGACGCAGGATACCGGCCATTCATGCCCATGTCCGACCGCAGCCAGACTACGCCCGTACATGTGGCCATCATCATGGATGGCAACGGACGGTGGGCGACAGCGCGCGGCCGGCCGCGGCTGTTCGGCCATCAGGCGGGCGCCCGCCGCGTCAGCGAGATCGTCGAGGCCTGCCCCGAGCTTGGGGTGCGCTACCTGACGATCTTTGCGTTCTCGACCGAAAACTGGAAGCGGACACAGGCCGAGGTTACGGGCCTGATGACGCTGTTCCGACGCTATATCCTGAAGGAAGCGCAGCGGCTTCTGGCAAAGCGTGTCCGGGTGCGGTTCATCGGCGACCGCGATCAACTCGATCCCAAGCTGGTCCGGCTGATGGATGATCTGGAGGCGCTGACCTCGGGCAACGATGTCGTGCATCTGACCATCGCCCTGAATTACGGCGGCCGGGACGAGGTGACCCGAGCAACACGCCGGCTGGCGCACGAAGTTGCCGCCGGCCGGCTTTCGCCCGATGATGTCGACGCCGAAACGCTC
>NZ_JBKEAE010000127.1:0-31932 GCF_047971885.1 Tropicimonas sp.
CGGCGCTGGAACGGGCCAAGCGGAACGGGTTCGACATTACCGCCGGCACGTCGATCCACCACCTGACGCTGAACGCGCTCGATATCGGCGACTATCGCACCTTCTTCAAGGTCAAGCCGCCGCTGCGATCGGAAACCGACCGCATGGCGGTGATCGAGGCGGTGGCATCGGGCCTGATCGACACGATCTCGTCGATGCACACCCCGCAGGACGAGGAAAGCAAGCGTCTGCCCTTCGAGGAGGCCGCCTCGGGTGCGGTGGGGCTTGAGACGCTGCTGCCGGCGGCGATGCGGCTTTACCATGGCGGCTTGCTGTCCCTGCCGCAGCTTTTCCGCGCCATGTCGCTCAACCCGGCGCGGCGGCTCGGCCTGCCGGGCGGGCGGCTGGCGGCCGGTGCCCCGGCCGATCTGGTCCTGTTCGATCCCGACGCGCCTTTCGTGCTCGACCGTTTCAGACTGCATTCGAAATCGAAAAACACGCCCTTCGACGGCGCCAGGATGGAGGGCAGGGTGCGGGCCACCTGGGTTGGCGGCAAGCAGGTGTTCGGCGAGCCGCTCTGATCGCGTCCGCTTGTGGACATTGGCGCCGCCGCCGGGAATAGTCGCTTCCGATACCAGCAACGGGGGTCTCATGCCGACAATCACCAGCGATCCGATGCTGCTGGCGCTGACTGCGGCGCTGGCCTATCTGCTCGGCTCGATCCCCTTCGGTATACTCTGGGCACGGGCGTTCGGGCTGGGCGATCTGCGCGCCATCGGGTCGGGCAATATCGGCGCCACCAACGTTCTGCGCACCGGCAACAGGTTCGCCGCGTTTCTAACGCTGGTCTGCGACGCGGCCAAGGGCGGGGTTGCGGTGCTGATCGCCCGCGCCACGGTCGGCGAGGACGCGGCGCAGATCGCGGCACTTGCGTCGTTTCTCGGCCACCTCTATCCGGTCTGGCTGGGGTTTCGCGGCGGCAAGGGTGTGGCGACCTTTCTGGGCGTGCTTCTGGCGCTCGACTGGCGCGTCGGGCTTGCCTGCTGCGCCACCTGGTTCGCCGTCGCGCTGACGACGCGCTATTCGTCGCTCTCGGCGCTGGTGGCGGCCGCTTCCTCGACGCTCTGGATGCTGGTCTTCGGAGATATCCGCATGACAATCCTGTCGCTGTTGCTGACGGCGCTGGTGTTTCTCCGCCATCGGGAGAACATCCGGCGGCTGTTGCGCGGCGAGGAACCGCGGATCGGCGGCGGCAGGTAGCCCGGCTGAATTGTAAGGCCCACCGTCACAGGGGTGGGCCGCCGGAAATAGCCGGCTCAGCGGACGATGCTGCCGCTCGGACGGAAGCGCAAGCCGCGCCAGCGCATGGCCGTGGACAGGCGCTCCTGACGGTAGGACGAAGCGCTTTATGCCAGCCACATCCGCCCGCAATATGAACGTTGTACGGTCGTCACCAAAGCGCCTGGCCGCGGGAACGGCCATGCGCTGGCGCGGCGGCCTTCGGCCTTGTTCCGCGCCCGGGTGTCTTGCTCTGCCAGAACAGGAAGGGCTCAGTGCGGTCCTTCGCAGGCGAACACGGGCCGTTCCTCGAGGCGGTGATATCAGTAGCTGAACTCGGCGAAAATCCGGTCGATATCGCCGTCCCATTCGCCGTTGTAGCGATCCAGCAGGTCGTCGGCGGGCACAGAGCCGGTATCGACGCTTTCCTGAAGGGCGTTCAGGAAATGCGTCTCGTCGGGGATCATGCCCCTGGCGCCGGGGATGGCCCGTGCCCTGAGCCCGGCCTCGGCAATGGCCACCGCCTCGCGCGCCAGATCGTGCAGCCGGAAGCCCCCCGCCTCGCCCTGAAGCCCCTGAACCGAGGCCGCCACGCGCAGCCCGTCGCGGGTCTCCGCGTCGAGCTGCCGCGCCAGATCCCAGGCCGCATCGAGCGAATCCTGATCGTAGGTCAGCCCGACCCAGAAGGCCGGCAGCGCGCAGAGCCGGCGCCACGGCCCACCATCGGCGCCACGCATCTCCATGAATTTCTTGATCCGCGCCTCGGGGAAGATCGTCGTCAGGTGATCGGCCCAGTCGCTGAGCGTCGGCACCTCGCCGGGCAGCGCCGGCAGTTCGCCCTTGAGGAAGTCGCGGAAGGATTGCCCCAGCGCATTGATGTACCGGCCGTCGCGATAGACGAAGTACATCGGCACATCGAGCGCGTAATCCACCCAGCGCTCGAAGCCGAAGCCATCCTCGAAGACAAAGGGCAGGAGCCCGGTGCGCGCCGGATCGAGATCGCGCCAGATGCGGCTGCGCCACGACTTGTGGCCGTTGGGCCGGCGTTCCAGAAACGGCGAATTGGCGAACAGCGCGGTCGCCACCGGTTGCTGGGCCAGCGCCACACGCAGCTTCTGCACCATGTCTGCCTCGGAGCCGAAATCGAGGTTCACCTGCACGGTGCAGGTGCGGTACATCATCTGCTTGCCGAGCGTGCCGACCCGGTCCATGTAATCGGTCATCAGCCGATAGCGCCCCTTGGGCATCATCGGCATCTGCTCCTGCGTCCATGTGGGCGCCGCGCCCAGACCGATGAACCCGGCGCCGATGTCGTCGGCCACAGATTTCACCTCGCGAAGGTGCTCGTTCACCTCGTCGCAGGTCTCGTGGATCGAACGCAGCGGCGCGCCGGAAAGCTCGAGTTGCCCGCCCGGTTCGAGCGAGACATTGGCGCCGTTCAGCTCCAGCCCGATGATATTGTCCTGCTCGAGGATCGGTGCCCATCCGAAGCGGTCGCGCAGGCCTTCGAGCATCGCCCTGACCGAGCGTGACCCGTCATAGGGCAGCGGCAGCAATGTATCCCTGCAATAGCCGAACTTCTCGTGCTCGGTGCCGATCCGCCAGTCTTCCCTGGGTTTGCAACCGCTTTCAAGATATTCGACAAGCTGCTCGTACCGTTCGATCGGTCCGCCGCCGGATTGTGGAATGGACATGGCAGGGGTCTCCGGAGTTTCGCGCCGTCCGGGCTTGGTGCTATCCGGAGCCGGACGTGTCAAGGGGCTGTGGCGGCACATCAGCCCCGCAGCGCGCACACCGTCCCTTCCCGGCCCGCCGGATGGCGCCAGATCAGCCGCGCCCGGTCCGCCGGTCCGTCCAGCGCCGAGAGCAGCCGGCGGGCATCCATGCCCGGCAGGGCGGCGAACTGGTCGTAAAGCCCGTCTGCCCCGGCCGAGGCGAGCGGAACCAGCAGCGTCTGGCCGTCGGATTGCATCAGCCGCCAGCAGCGCCGGCCGCCGGCCACGTCGATGACCTCGATCTCGGCCAGTTCGGCAAGGCTGAGCGACCCGCCCATCACCGGCCCGAGATAGGTGACGCGCCCCTCGTCGACATGCACCACACCGGGGGCCGTGACATCCAGCCGGAAGCGCTGCCTGCGCCAGGCGATGACGGCCAGTGCCAGCGACGCCGCAACCACCGCCCCGCCGAGCGCCGCCATCAGCGGGCCGCCGCGCGATGCGAGCCACGCACCGAATGCCGCCGCCGCCAGCGCCGCCAGCACCTCGCGCCAGCGCCTCAGCAGGCGGACGACCTCGGGCCTGAGAAAGCTCATGCCACCGCCCCGGCCCGTTGTGCGCCCCGCCGCCACATCGCTACCAGTCGCCCAGACGGCTCTGCCACAGGGTCAGCGCCGCCACGGCCGCCGTATCGGCCCGGAGGATGCGCGGCCCGAGGCTGACCGGTACCGCCTGCACCATAGCGACGAGCCGGGCACGTTCGGCCGGCGAAAACCCGCCCTCTGGCCCGATCAGGATCGCCCACGGGCCGGGCCGGTGGGCGAGCGGGCGTGCCTGACCGGCCAGTGCCTCGTCGCAGAACATCAGGTTGCGGTCTGCCGGCCAGCCATCGAGTACGGTATCCAGCCGCGCCAGATCGTCGATATCGGGTACGAACGTGCCGCCGCATTGCTCAGCGGCCTCGATGGCATGGGCGCGGAGCCTGTCGCGCCGGATGCGTTCGGCATTGGTGAATTCGGTCTGTACAGGGCGGATACGGGCCGCCCCCAACTCGGTCGCCTTCTCGACGATGAAATCGGTCCGCGCCTTCCTGATCGGCGCGAACATCAGCCACAGGTCGGGCGGCATCCTCAGCGGGCGGGTCTGCGCGGCGCAGATCAATGTGCCGCCCCGCCTGCCGGCCTCGGCCACCTTGGCACGGAATTCGCCCGACCGGCCGTCGAACAGCAGCAGGGAATCGCCGGGTCCGAGCCGCATGACGCCGAACAGGTAATGCGCCTGCTCGCGCGTCAGCGAAACGCTTTGCCCTTCCCCAAGCGGATGTTCTACAAACAAGCGGACCTGAGCCATCGACCCCACCTTTACCTTCCGGGCGGAGAGTATGACCGAAAACCGACAGACACCAGAGAGCAGCCCTTCGCCCGCAGGCACGGTTGCCGATGCCGTCGCCGGCAACTGGGTCGACCGGATCGCCCCCGAGAGGTTCCGCCCCTATCTCAGATTGTCGCGGGCCGACCGGCCGATCGGGTTCTGGACGCTGATCATCCCGAGCTGGTGGGGGCTGTTCGCCGCCGCCGGCGCAACCGGCTGGCGCGCACAGGACTGGTGGATCCTGGTCGCGGTGGTGCTGGGATCGTTCCTGATGCGCGGGGCGGGCTGTACCTGGAACGATCTGACCGACCGCGAGTTCGACGGCCGTGTCGAGCGTACCCGCTCGCGCCCGCTGCCATCGGGCCAGATATCGGTGAGGAACGCCTATCGCTGGCTGGCGCTGCAACTGGCGCTCGCCTTCCTCATCCTGCTCACCTTCAACGCCACCGCGATCTGGGTCGCTGTCGCGTCGCTTGCGCTTGTGGCGCTCTACCCCTTCGGCAAGCGCTTCACCTGGTGGCCGCAGTTCATCCTCGGTCTCAACCTGAGCTGGGGCGTACTCGTCGCCTGGGCGGCCCATGCCGGCGCGCTTTCGTTTGCGCCGCTGTTCCTGTTTCTCGGCGGCGTTTCGTGGACCATCTACTACGACACGATCTATGCCCATCAGGATATCGAGGACGATACGCTGATCGGGCTGAAATCCACCGCGCGCCTGTTCGGCAGGGACACGCCTTCGTGGCTCAACCTCTTCACCATGATCTCGGTGCTGATGTGGAGTACCGGCGTCATCTTCGCCCTGTCGGGTCGCGGGGCGCTGCCGCTGGGCATTGCGCTTGCCGGGGTGCTGGCGATGGGCTGGCACATGAATTTCCTCACACGCACAGTTGATTTGAGCGATCCCAAATCCTGCCTCTACACATTCCGCGAACTCAGGACCACGGGGATGATCCTTGTGGTTGCGCTGGTCCTCGCCCTGCTCGTCTGAGCGATCCGTCGCCGTTGGGCCGGGTTCAGGGAGGCGGGCCGCGCGGGCGGCGATTGATCCCCGCGCCGTCGCAGCCTATGACATCGGTGGAACAAGGATGATTGGGAACATGCGCCTGGGCCCGAAGATACTCGCCGCACTTTCGCTGTTGCTCGCGGCGCTGGGGTGCTGGCTGGCCGCTACCGTTTCGGCCAACGTGATCGAAAACCGCTCGACGGCGGCGGTCAGCGCGGCGCTTGCCAGCGCCGGCCACAACTGGACCGATGTCGCCTCGGACGGACTTCAGGTTCATGTCGCCGGCATTGCCCCGAGCGAGGCCAGCCGCTTCAACGCCATACATGTCGCCGGAACGATCGTCGACGCGACGCGGGTTGTCGACGAAATTTCGGTCGAGCCGAGCAAGCCGCTCGCCGCGCCGGACTTCTCGCTCGAAATTCTGCGCAACGACGAGGGTGTGACGATGATCGGGCTGGTGCCCGACTCGCTCGATCGCGAGGCGATGAAAAGCGAAATCGCCGCCCTCGCCCAGGGTGCCGAGGTTATCGACCTGCTGGAGACGACGAATTATCCGGCCGGGCAGGACTGGGACGACGCATTCCATTTCGGGCTGAACGCGCTGGCGAGGTTCAAGCGCGCCAAGATCTCGATCGCGCCGGGCAGGGTCGGCATCGACGCGATCAGCGATTCGGAGAAGGAAAAGCGCGCCCTGGAGGCGCAGCTTACCCGCCGGGTGCCCAAGGGGCTGGAACTGAGTTATGACATTTCGGCACCGCGCCCGGTCATTACCCCGTTCACGCTGCGCTTCCTGATCGACACCGAAGGCGCCCGTTTCGATGCCTGCTCGGTTTCGGGCACGAAGGATCGCGACCGGGTGCTCGAAGCCGCCCGCGCGGCAGGGCTTTCGGGCGATGCCGATTGTACCATCGGGCTCGGCGTGCCCAGCCCCGAATGGGCCAATGCGGTCGTCCAGTCCATCGGCGTGCTTGCCGATCTTGGCGGCGGGTCGGTGACCTTCTCGGACGCCGACATCACGCTGGTTGCGCAGGATACAACGCCCCGGGCGCGCTTCGATCAGGCGGTGGGAGAACTGGAATCGAATCTTCCCGATGTCTTCACGCTGCATTCGGTTCTGCCCGAGCCGGTGGCCGCCGAAGGTGGCGGCGAAGACGAGGGGCCGGCGGAATTTATCGCCACGCGCAGCCCGGAGGGGCAGGTCGAATTGCGCGGGCGGTTGCGCAACGAGATGGTGCGCGAAACCGTCAACAGCTTCGCCAGGGCGCGTTTCGGCGTCGGGTCGGTGCACATGGCGGCCCGTACCGACAACGAACTTCCCGCCGAGTGGACCATCCGGGTGCTGACCGCGTTGCAGGCTCTGGGCGAGCTTGCGAACGGATCGGCGGTGGTGCGGTCCGATTTCATCGAAATCAGCGGTGTGACGGGAAACCCGGACGGACAGGCCGAAGTTACCCGTATTCTTGCCGAGAAACTGGGGGAATCGCAGAATTTCAGGATTTCCGTCACCTATGATCAGAAGCTCGATCCGGTTGCGGCCCTGCCCAAACCCGAGGAATGCATCGGCCAGATCGACGCGATCCTTGCGCAGAGCAAGATCGCCTTCGAGCCCGGCTCGGCCGATCTGAGCGGCGAGGGCGTTCGCGTCGTCAACGAGATCGCCGACATCCTGAAAGCCTGCCGCGATGTCGACATGCAGATCGAGATCGCCGGCCATACCGACAGCCAGGGGCGCGAGGAGATGAACCTGCGCCTGTCACAGGAGCGCGCGGACGCCGTGCAGCAGGCGCTGATGGCCCGCCGCGTGCTGGTGTCGAAGATCGAGGCGCAAGGCTATGGCGAGGCCGAGCCCATCGCCGACAACGGCACCGAGGAGGGGCGCGAGGCCAACCGGCGGATCGAGTTCCGGTTGCTGGGCGATACCCCCGAAGCGACGGTGGAAGGCGAAGCCGGGGCCGGCGAGGGTGTCGAACCGGCAACCACCGGCGATGCGGATGCGGCGGTTTCCGAAACGGCGCTTGACGCCACCTCCGGCGCGGCCGATTCAGCCGCGAGCGGCGGGGCGTCCGAGTCGACGGATGACGCGCAGGCCCCCGCGGCCGAAGCCATGCCCGGCGAGGGCGAGGAGCCGCCCATGGAGGAGCCCGAGTGAACCGGACCGAATTCATCCTTGTGACCGCGGCGATCCTGTTCGTCGCCTTCCTGCTCGGCTGGTTCGCGTCCTGGGTGGTCCACCGGGTCACCCGCGTCACCAAGACCGACATGGACGAGCTTGACCGCATGGCGCAGGCGCTGCACGAGGCCGAGGAAACCCGCGATCAGGCGATCACCTATCTGCAGCAGCGCGAGGCGGAACTGACCAATCAGCTTGCCCAGAGCGAGGCCGAATATCAGGCGGCGATGGACGGGCTCGGTGCGGCGCGCGAGCAGATCGAGGAACTCCGCAATTATATCGAGCGCAAGCGCAGCGCCGGTTGAGCGCTACCAGCGCGACAGCGCGTCCTCGTCTTCACTCCTCGCCGCGACCCATGTTGCCCCGTCGGGGCCGAATTCCTTTTTCCAGAACGGCGCCCGGGATTTCAGGTAATCCATCAGGTATTCCGCCGCTGCGAAGGCATCGCCACGGTGGCGCGCGGCGGTGGCGACCATCATTATGTGCTCGCCGGGTTCAAGCGGGCCGTGGCGGTGGATCACCAGCAGGCCGGCCAGCCGCCAGCGTGCCAGCGCGCTGGCTGCGAAAGCCTCGATCGCCGGGCGGGTCATTGCCGGGTAATGCTCGATCTCCATCCGGGTCAGGCGCCCGCCATCGTCGCGGACGATGCCGGTAAAGCTGACCACCGCGCCGGCCCCCCGTATCCGCGCGCTGAAGGTATCGATCTCGGCGCCGGGCAGGAATGGTTCGCGCTGGATGCGGATCTCCATCCGGCCCTCCGTTCCCTCAGCCGCCGGTCATCGGCGGGAAGAACGCGACCTCGCGCACGCCGTCGAGCGGTGCGGCGAAATCGGCAAGCTCCTGATCCACCGCGACGCGAAGCGCCGACAGGTCGGCGAAGGCGACCGCGTAGCGCTCCTCGCGGGCGCGCAGTTCCTCGACCAGATCGGCAACGGTCGCGGCGGTCGTGTCGAGCCGTTCCTTCGGCAGGCCGATCCGCTCCCGGACCCATGCGAAATAGACGACATCGACCATCCGTTCAGTCCTTGAGATAGGGCAGGGCCTTGTTGAAATAGTCCCAGCCGGTGATCGCGGTCAGCACCGCGGCAAGCCACAGGCAGGCGACACCGCCGAACCACGTCAGGATCATGGCGCGGTTCATTATCGTCAGCCCGCTGTCGTCGCGCACGAGGCCGGCAAGAACATCGCGCGCCACGTCCTTCCTCATTCCCGACACCAGAAGATCGACATTCTGCTCGAACACCCCGTGCAGCAGCAGGATCGCGATGGCGACCATCTGGATCGTCGTCTTCCACTTGGCCAGCTTCGTCACCTTCAGCGTTCCGGCGGTATCGCCGAGGTATTCGCGCAGGCCCGAGACGAACACCTCGCGGAACAGGATCACGGTAGCGGGAATGACGATCATCCCGCTCATCCCGTTCAGCCCCATCACCGCCGCCAGCGCGATGATCACCATCGCCTTGTCGGCGATCGGATCCAGCATGGTGCCGAGCTTGGTCTGCTGGTTCCACGATCGCGCCAGATGCCCGTCCACCCAGTCGGTCAGCGAGCCGCCGATGAACAGCACCACCGCCGTCCAGTCGGCCCACGGGCGCGGCAGGACGACAAAGACCAGCAGCACCGCCGGTGCCGCGAGCAGGCGCAGGACAGTCAGGATATTGGGCAGCGTCCAGTTCATGCTCCTGATCTAGCGCTCCCGGGCCGCGCTGGAAAGGGTGGATGCAGCCGCACCGTTCGCTGCGGCTGCAATCCGCGCGCCGCCGTTCCTGCCGGCGCGGCGGTCTTCGACCTGTTCCGCGCCCGGGTACCCCGGTGACGGCGGAGAAACCCGGCCTACCCCCGGTCGTGGAAGAAATCGTAGATGGTCTCGGCCAGACCGGCGCTGATACCGTCCACCGCCTTCAGATCGGCAAGATTGGCGCGGCTTACCGCCTTGGCCGAGCCGAAATGGGCCAGCAGCGCCCGTTTGCGCGTGCCGCCGATGCCCGGAATGTCGTCGAGCGGCGTCACCCCCACCGCCTTGCTGCGCTTGGCCCGGTGGGCGCCGATGGCGAAGCGGTGTGCCTCGTCGCGCAGGCGCTGGACGAAATAGAGCACCGGATCGTTGCGGCGCAGCGCGAAGGGCGGTTTGCCGGGGCGATGGAATTCCTCCTTGCCGGCATCGCGATCCACCCCCTTGGCGACGCCGATGTAGGGCAGATCGACCACGCCGAGTTCGGCCAGGATCCCGCCCACGGCGGCCACCTGCCCGGCGCCGCCGTCGATCAGCAGCAGGTCGGGCCACAAATCCGAGTCGCGATCCGGATCCTCTTTCAACAGGCGCCTGAACCGGCGGGTCAGGACCTCGCGCATCATGCCGAAATCGTCGCCCGGGGTCAGCGTATCGCCGCGTATGTTGAACTTGCGGTACTGGCTCTTCATGTAGCCGTCCGGCCCGGCAACGATCATCGCACCGACCGCATGGGCGCCCTGAATGTGCGAGTTGTCGAAAACCTCGATCCGGGCAGGCGGCGACGGCAGGTCGAACGCCCCGGCCAGCCCGGCCAGCAGCCTGCTCTGCGCCGCGGATTCCGACATCCGGCGGCCCAGCGATTCGCGCGCGTTGCGCAATGCGCCTGCCACCAGTTCGGCCTTTTCGCCCCGTTGTGGCACCACAATCCCGACCTTGCGCCCGGCCTTGTCCGACAGCACCTCGGCCATCAGGTCGCGGTCCTCCAGATCGTGCGACAGGATCAGTTGCCGGGGCGGCTCCTTTCCGTCGTAGAACTGGGCGACGAACGCCTGCAGGATTTCCTCGGGCGCCTCGGTGCCGCCGGTGCGCGGGTAGTAATCGTGATTGCCCCAGTTCTGGTGGGCGCGGATGAAGAAGACCTGAATGCAGGCCTGTCCGCCCTCGGCATGAAGCGCGATCACATCGGCCTCGGCCACGCCCTGCGGGTTGATGCCCTGCGCCGACTGCACCTGGGTCAGCGCGCGGATACGGTCGCGCAGGGCGGCGGCGCGCTCGAATTCCATCGCATCCGAGGCTGCCTGCATCTCGGCGGCAAGCTCGGCCTGCATATTGGTCGATTTTCCCTGAAGGAAACGCTCGGCATCCCGCACCAGCGCGCCGTATTGCTCAGGCGAGACATGGCCGACACAGGGCGCGCTGCATCGCCTGATCTGATAGAGCAGGCAGGGCCGGGTGCGGCTTTCGAACGTCGCGTCGGTGCAGTTGCGCAACAGGAAGACCTTCTGCAACTGGTTCAGCGTCCGGTTGACCGCCCCGGCGCTGGCGAAGGGGCCGTAGTATTCGCCCTTTTCCTTTCTGGCGCCGCGATGCTTCCTGATCTGCGGATAGGCGTGATCCTTGGCGACGAGGATGTTGGGAAACGACTTATCGTCGCGCAGCAGCACGTTGTAGCGCGGCTTGAGCTGCTTGATCAGGTTCTGTTCCAGCAGCAGCGCCTCGGCCTCGGTGCGGGTGGTCAGAAACATCATCGAGGCGGTTTCGCGGATCATCCGGGCGATCCGCGGTGAATGGCCGGTGGGCCGGGCATAGCTGGAGACGCGCGCTCGCAGGTTCCGCGCCTTGCCGACATAGAGCACGCGTGCCTGCCCGTCGAGCATGCGGTAGACCCCGGGAGAGGAGTCGAGCGTTTTCAGGTAATCCTGAATGCGCCGATGGCCGGTGAGAGGAGGCGCATCCTGCCCCGCCGCATCCTGCCCGGTGTCCGGTTGATTGCCCGCCACTGGATTAACCTTCTGGCAACTTTCGATTCTCCTGTCCGACTGCAACGTCCCGGCGTCCGGCGCAACAGCGAACATGTCCACTATTTATGTGGATAACTCATGGGACAACCCTGCGGGCCCCGATAAATTGCTCTTATTTCTTGGGCGATTGATTGATTTGCTGAAAATTTGAGCACATTTTCAACATGTTGTTTTCAAAGAAAACTTTTCCTGATCGCGCCAAATGACTGATATTCTTGACAGTTTTCTAACGCTTTTGTGACCCTGTTGCGAGTGGTGCATAACTGTCCCGCGAATGGCGCCTCAGCTATTCGCGGAGCAGGATATCGGGGGTCTTCCAGGCCAGATGCTGCCCGCCGTCGACGCAGAGCAACTGGCCGGTTACCGCCGGCGCGTCGATCAGATATCCCAGTGCGGCGGCGATGTCCCCGGGGTTTGCGCCCCGCTGCAACAGGCAGGCGGCACGCTGGCGGGTGAAATGCTCTTCGCTCTGGCGTTCGGCGATCATCGTCGGCCCCGGGCCGATGGCGTTGACGCGGATGCGCGGCGCCAGCGCCTGCGCCGCGGTTCGGGTAAAGGCCCACAGCGCCATCTTGGCGATGGTATAGCTCATGAAGGCCGGGGTCGGTTTCAACACCCGCTGGTCGATCATGTTGACCACAAGCGCCTGCGCCAGTGCCTCGTGACGGTGATCGTGGATGATCGGCGGAGCCTGGTCCGCGAAACGCTGGGTCAGGACGACCGGCGCGCGCAGGTTCGATTCCAGGTGCCTGTCCCAGCTCTGCCGCGTCGCGGTTGCGATATCGTCCGGCTCGAAGATCGAGGCGTTGTTGACCAGCAGGTTGAGAGGTCCGCCGAGCGCGCCGGCCGCCGCCGCGACAAGCCCCTGCATCTCGGCCTCGGCGGTCAGATCGGCACCGATCGCCACGGCATTCCGGCCCATGCGGCGAATTTCGTCCACCACCTCGCCCGCACCGTCCGGTGAACCATGAAAATGCACTGCAACGTCATGGCCGTGCTGGCCGAGGTAAAGCGCCATCGTGCGCCCCAGCCTGCGACCGGCACCGGTAATCAGCGCACGTTTCTCGGTCATCTCCACACCCCGCTGTCAGAAAACGATCGCACACAGATAGACTACGTATGCTGCCGTGAAGAAAAAGCCCCATGTCCGCCCCATGTCCCAGCGCAGGAAGACAAAGGGAAACAGCGCGAGCGAGGACGCGAGCATGACCCAGAGGTCGAACCGCAGCATCTGCGGATCGACCGGGATCGGCCCGACGAAAGTGCTGATACCGATGATCGCCAGCATGTTGAACAGATTCGAGCCGATCACGTTGCCAAGCGCCACGTCGGTTTCGCCGCGCAGCGCCGCCATGACGGTTGTCGCCAGTTCCGGCAGCGAGGTTCCCACCGCGACCAGCGTCAGCCCGATCACCGTTTCGGGAACGTCGAGCGCGTGGGCGATCCGCACGGCGGAATCGACCAGAATATCCGCCCCGAGCGGCAGACCGATCAGCCCAAGGCCGAGATAGGCGAGGATTTTCCACATCGGCAGCGACGGATCCCCCCCCTCGACCTCGCTTTCGCCGTCCGCCGCCGGCTTGGCGCAACGGGCAGCTTCGGCGGCGGCGCGGGCAACCTCGCGCCGGTGCCTGCGGGCCGAGCGCAGCGCGTCGCCCAGCAGAAGACCGAGCATGAACAGCAGCACCGCCCCGTCCGTCCGGTCGAAAACGCCCGATTGCGCCATCCAGATGAAGACCAGACTGGCGAAAATCATGTAGGCATAGGTGATCCGGGTGTCAGAGCCCGAGGTGTGCAGCCCGGTCATCAGCGCCGGGATCCCCAGCACCAGAAGCACGTTGGCGATGTTCGAGCCGACGACATTTCCCAGCGCCAGCCCGGCGGCACCCCGCTGGATCGCCTGGACCGACACCAGAAGTTCGGGCGCCGAGGTGCCGAAGGCGACGATGGTAAGCGACACCAGCAGCGCCGGAATGCCGACCCGGAGCGCCAGATTGACCGCCCCCTTGACCAGTGCGTCGCCGGCCAGCAACAGGATGATCAGCCCCAGCCCGGCAAGGGCGATATCCGTCAACATGCACTTGTCCCTTGTTTATCTGTCTTTTCTGCACGGGCACGGACCGCTGCCGACGATGTAGCTGCCGCAATATCTGCATTTTCCGGGTTTTCCCGGCCGGTCTCCGTCCCGGGCGATACGGCCCGCGCCGCCGCCCGGCCAGCGCAGCCGGCCGAATATCGCCAGCACCGCGATGCCGATCAGAAAGAAGGTGACGATTTTAACCAGCACGTCAGAGCCCGTAGCGCGCCATCAGGGCGCGCTCCTCCATTGCGCCGGTCACTTCCGAGACGACCGAGAAGCCCAGCCGGCGCAGCAGGCTGCGGCGCGGTCCGTGCACGGCGAACCTGACCTTGTCGCCATAGCGTTCCTTCATCACCGGCACCAGATGGCCGACCGCGTCGGCAAGGCCGACCTCGACCGCACTGCTGCCAACCCAGACATCGCCGGTGAACAGATCTCCGGTCGCCGCCAGCCGGTCCCCCCGCCGTGATTTCACCTGGTCGATGAAACCGGCATGAATCTGCTCCTGCAATGTCGCCAGTCGCGCGACATCCTCTTCCTTTTCGGGCTGGAAGGGATCGAGGAAGCTCTTGGAACGGCCGGCGGTGTGTACCCGCCGCTCGACCCCGTGGCGGGCGATGAAATCCTGCAGGCCGAACGAGGCCGAAATTACCCCGATCGACCCGACGATGGAGTTCCGGTCGACGATGATGTCGCGCGCGGCACAGGCCAGCCAGTAGCCGCCCGATGCCGCCAGATCCTCGACAAAGGCGGTGACGGGTATGTCCTTTTCCGCCGCCAGCCGTTCGATGCGTGCCGCGATGAGCGAGCTTTGCTCCGGCGAGCCGCCGGGAGAATTGATGACCAGCGCCACCGCCCTGGGCCTGCCCCGGCTGAAGGCCCGCTCGATGATCGCGGCGGTGCCGGCATCGCTGAGACCGCGCCCGCCCGATGCGATCAGACCGCTCAGCCGGACGACCGACACCAGCGGATGACGGTTCAGGAAGGGAATGTAGCGTCTCATGCGCCCACACTTATGCCGGCGCGCGGTGCCCGACAAGTGAGCGGAGGGCGATCTGCCGCATCGAAACGCCGCCGCTGACGCCCCGCCGGCGGTCAGCGCGACGGACAGACCAGAATCGCGCGGAAATCGTTCACGTTCGTCAGGGTGGGGCCGGTCACCACCTGACCGCCGGCGGCGGCAAAGAACCCGTGCGCGTCGTTGTCGCGCAGGGCCTGCGCCGCGTCGGCTCCGGCTGCGCGGCCATCGGCCAGCGTTCCCGGGGTCACGATGGCTCCGGCGACCTCGGCCGCGCCATCCACGCCATCGGTATCGCAGGCCAGCGCGCTGATGTTCGGCGCCCCGTCGAGCGCCAGCGCCAGCGCCAGGCAGAACTCGGCATTCGGGCCGCCCACGCCATTGCCCCGGCGGGTGACCGTCAGTTCACCGCCCGACAGCAGCAGGGTCGGCACCGAAACCTCCGCCGCGGCGGCCAGCGCTATCCGCGCCTGATCGGCCGCGACCTCGCGCGCCTCGCCTTCCATGTCGCTGCCCAGCATTCGCACCGCGCAGCCAGCCTGACGCGCCTGGTCCGCAGCGGCGGCGAGCGATTGCGACGGCGCGATGATGACGCGGTTCTCGACCGCCGACAGCCGCGAATCGCCGGGCGGAACAACCCCGCTGCCTGCTGCCAGCGCCGCGCGCACAGACGGCGGAACGTCGATCCCCCAGTGCTCCAGTACGTGCCGGGCATCCGTCGGGCCGCTGGCATCGCCGACGGTGGGGCCCGAGCCGATGAATGCCGGGTCGTCCCCCGGTACATCCGAGATCATGAGCGAGAGCATCCGCGCCGGATATGCGGCGGCGGCCAGTTGGCCGCCCTTCACGCGGCTCAGATGCTTGCGCACGACGTTCATGCGGTCGATCGGGGCGCCCGATGCCAGAAGCGCCGCGTTGACCGCCTGTTTTTCGGCCAGGGTGATTTCCCCCGCCGGCTGCACCAGCAGCGCCGATGCACCGCCCGAGATCAGCGCGAGAACGAAATCCTCCGGTCCCAGCCCGCCCAGCAGGTCGAGCATGCGCGCCGTTGCGGCAAGCCCGGCCGCATCCGGCACCGGATGGGCGGCCTCGACGATCTCGATCCCGCGACAGGGGCGGGCCTAGCCGTAGCGGGTGATCACCAGCCCTTCGCACCGCCCCCAGACCGATTCCACAGCCTCGGCCATCCGGGCCGAAGCCTTGCCCGCGCCAACGACGACCACCCGGCCGGCCGGCCTGTCGGGCAGGTTGCCGGGAACGGCCGACATCGGATCGGCCACCGCGACCGCACGGTCGAACAACTGGCGGAGAAATGTCTCGGGCTCGTCGCAGGGTTTTGATATCATCGTGACTTTCCTGATTGCTTGGACCGCTCTTCCGCCGGAAGCCCGGTGCGCTGCCCCGTTCTAGCACTCCCGCGTCATACTGCCATCCCCTGAGGGTGCCGGCGCCGCGCGCGGGCTGATCGGTTTGCGGGCGTCGATGCCGTATCCTGCGCCATCTGTCATGCCGGCGGCGCCGCCTTCGCCCCGGCCTCGTCCCCGACCCTGTCCGAGAGCAGGATGGCGATGAACCGCGTCTCGGGGAACCCCTCGCAGACGATGACGATCACCGAGGTCATCGGAACCGCGAGAATGGCGCCGGGAATACCCCAGAGCGCCCCCCAGACCGAGAGCGCGATCAGCACGACGAATGGCGAGAGGTTGAGCTGCTTCCCGATGACACGCGGCTCGATAATATTGCCCATGAAGAACTGGGCGAAGGTGAGCAGCGCCATCAGCGCCAGCGTTTCGGGCAGCGAACCGAACTGCGCCAGAGACAGGATCACCGGAAAGGCCACGCCGAGCACCGAACCGACATAGGGAATGTAGTTCAGCACACCGATCTGCAACGCCCAGTAGGGTGCGAAATCGACATCCATCGCCCACATCACCACATAGGAGACCAGCGCCAGCACGACGTTTATCATCGTCTTGACCGTCAGGTAGTCGCCGATGTGTTCGTTTATGTCGTTGAGTATCTTCAGCAGCCGGTGATCCCGGTCACCGGGAAAGGCCGCCTGCAGCTTGCCTTCGAATCCCGCGCGCTCGCTGAACAGGAAGCCTGCGTAGAGCGCGATGGCGAAAACGGTGCCTCCGAAACTGGTGATCGATGCCAGCAGCAGGCCCAGCAGCTTTTCCACGTCGATCCTGTCGACGGTGGCGGCGCTGATTTCGTCCCAGGTTGGCGAATCCTCGAATCCCAGACCAAGCGAAACACTCGCGACGAGGCGTTCCAGATTGGCCTGATATGTCGGCGCGGCCGTTTCCATCTGCAGAACCGTCACGCGAAAGATCAGCACCATGCAGAGAAGCGCCAGCGTGAACCCGAACAGCACCAGGATGCGCAACAGCCATGTCGGAAAACGCCTGAGCAGCGGCTGGCGGGCAAGAACGGCGGCACCGGTGTTGAGTATGTAGACGCAGATCACGGCGGCGAAGATCGGCAGCAGGATGCCCTGCCCGATATAAAGCAGCCAGCCCAGGATAAGGACCAGCGCGATCGCGAAGACGGTGTTGATCAAGCCTGCGTTGGGCATCGTGCTCCTGACTCCGGTTCGGATGACTTGCGCATTTGCCGTACGGAGAGAGTAGGAGAGGAAGATGCCGCCAAACAAGCGCTCATGGGTCGCATGTGGCCAAAACCCCCTTGACCTTCCAGTTGCTGGAACCCTTATGTCACAAACCGGATCAGCCGCAGGAGAGAACATGACCAGTATCACCATGCCGATCACCGGACTGAATTGCGCTGGCTGTGCCCGGCGGGCCGAAAAGGCCCTTGGCGGCGTCGATGGCGTCGATGAGGCGAGCGTGAATTTCGCCACGCGCACCGCGCATGTGGATTTCCACAGCCCGGCCAGTATCGGCGGGCTTGTTGCTGCGCTCGCCGAGGCCGGCTATCCGGCGCGCGAGCGTGAATACCGTTTCCGGGTCGACGGGCTGACCTGTGCGGGCTGCGTGCGCCGCTCGGAACAATCGCTGGCCTCGGTCGACGGGGTGACCTCGGCCTCGGTCAATCTGGCAACGCATCAGGCCGTGGTCCGGGCGATTCCCGGAATGGTCTCGATTCCGGCGCTCGAAGCGGCCGCCGCCACGGCAGGTTATCCCATTGCACCGCTCGCGGAAGCCGCGATGGTCGAGCCCGACCATCAGGCGGCGGAAATCGCCGCCCTGCGCCGCAAGACGATTCTTGCCGCCGCGCTGACCCTGCCGGTCTTCGTGCTGGAGATGGGCGGGCATGCCTTTCCCGCCTTTGCGCAATGGCTCGATTCGACGATCGGGCATACCCCGGTCCGGCTGCTCGAACTGGTCCTGACGACGCTGATCCTTGCCGGGCCGGGCCGGGTGTTTTTTGCCAGGGGCTGGCCGGCACTGCGGCGCGGCGCGCCCGACATGAACACGCTCGTTGCGCTCGGTGCCGGTGCGGCATGGGCCTATTCGGCCGTCGCCACCCTGGCGCCCGGATTGCTGCCCGCCGGCACCGCGCATGTCTATTTCGAGGCGGCGGCGATGATCGTGACCCTGATCCTGCTCGGTCGCTGGCTCGAAGCGCGCGCGCGTGGCCGTGCCGGCGCGGCCATCGAGGCGCTGATCGGCCTCAGGCCCGAAACCGCGCTGGTCGAGATCGACGGTCATGCCGTTGAGCGGTCGGTCGAGGCGCTGGTACCTGGCGATATCGTCCGCGTGCGGCCGGGCGAGCGGATTCCGGTTGATGGCGCGGTTGTGAAGGGCACTTCCTTTGTCGACGAAAGCATGCTGACGGGCGAGCCGCAGCCGGTCGAGAAGGCGCCCGGCGCAATCGTCACCGGTGGCACGGTCAACGGCGCGGGCGCGCTCAGCTTCCGCGTCACCGAGGTGGGCGAAAATACCGTTCTGGCGCGGATCGTGCGCATGGTTTCGGACGCGCAGGGCGCCAAGCTGCCGATCCAGAGCCAGGTCGACAGAATCACCGCCTGGTTCGTGCCCGCAGTCATCGCGATTGCCGCGCTGACAACGCTGGTCTGGCTGGTCTTCGGACCGCAGCCGGCACTGGCGCGGGCGCTGGTCGCAGGGGTTTCGGTGCTGGTGATCGCCTGTCCCTGCGCCATGGGTCTGGCGACGCCGATGTCGATCATGGTCGGCACCGGCCGGGCGGCCGAACTCGGTATCCTGTTTCGCGGCGGCGACGCGCTGCAGGGGCTGCAATCGGTGGGTCTCGTCGCCTTCGACAAGACCGGCACGCTGACCGAGGGGCGGCCCGAGGTTGGGGAGATCGTGGCCACCGGCCCGATCACGGCCGACCGGGCGCTGGCGCTGGCCGCGGCGGTCGAGGCATTGTCCGAACATCCGCTGGCCCGTGCCATCGCCGGTGCTGCGGCAGGCCGTGGGCTGGACGTGCCCGCTGCCGAAGATTTCAGCGCAATCCCCGGCCGGGGTGCGCGGGCGCGCGTCGATGGCCATGACGTGGCGGTCGGGTCGGCGCGGATGATGGACGATCTCGCTGTGGTTCCCGATACGCTTGCCGATCGCGCCCGCGGTTTTGCCGAGGCCGCGCAGACACCGGTTTTCGTCGCCGTCGATGGCGCTGCGGTGCTGCTGCTGGCGATTGCCGATCCGATCAAACCCGATGCCCGGCAGGCCATCGACGCGCTGCATGCGGCGGGTCTGAAGGTTGCCATGATCTCGGGCGACACCGAGGCTACCGCGCGCGCGGTGGCTGACAGGCTGGGGATCGAGGATGTGGTTGCCGAGGTTCTGCCCGACGGCAAGCGCGCGGCGGTGATCGGCCTGCGCCAGCGCCACGGCCCGGTCGGGTTTGTCGGCGACGGGATCAACGATGCGCCGGCGCTGGCCGAGGCCGATGTCGGCATCGCCATAGGCACCGGCACCGATGTCGCCATCGAATCGGCCGACGTGGTTCTGATGTCGGGCAATCCCTCGGGCATCGCCACGGCCATCGAGTTGAGCCGCGCCACCATGCGCAACATCCGCCAGAACCTGTTCTGGGCCTTCGGCTACAACGTGGTGCTGATCCCGGTGGCGGCGGGCGTCTTCTATCCGGCGACCGGGCTGATGCTGTCGCCGGCGCTGGCGGCGGGGGCGATGGCGTTCTCGAGCGTCTTTGTCGTTACCAATGCGCTGCGGTTGCGGCGGTTCGGGGCGGCAGGCGGTACGCCGCCCCGGGGCGGCAAGCGCAGCCGGCACGCGCCCGCGCTTGAGGTGGCGCCGGCCCAATGACCGGCTGGCCCGAAACACTCGGTATCGGCGAGGCGGCCGCCCATTCGGGCCTGCCCGCCAAGACCATCCGCTATTACGAGGATATCGGACTGGTGACGCCGATGCGCAGCGCCAACGGCTATCGTTCCTTCGGCGAGAGCGACCTGCACAAGCTGACCTTCCTCGGCCGCGCGCGGGCGCTCGGCTTTTCGATTCGCGAATGCCGCGCGCTGCTGGCGCTCTACGAGGACAAATCCCGCGCCAGCGCCGAGGTGCGCAGGATCGCCCAGCATCACCTGGACAGCATCGACGCCAAGATCGCGGATCTTGCGGCGATGCGGAACACGTTGTCGCATCTGGTGTCCTGCTGTTCGGGCGACGACCGGCCCGACTGCCCGATCCTCGACAGTCTCGCCGACGATACCGGGACGGAGTGACCGGAACGCCGGCCGGTCACGGCCGGCGCGCCGATTTGCCTTGGATCGGGGCGCGAAGCGGATACTATCGGCACCGATCGCCAGATTGGAGAACCGGATGTCCCGAACGCTCGTTTCCGCCCTTGTCTACGTGCTCGCCAATGGTGTGGGGCTGCTTGTGGCGAGTCTGGTGTTGGGTGACAGTTTCACCTTTACCTTCAAGGGGTTCTTTGTTGCGACACTGCTGTTGTCGGTGGTCGAGGCCGTCGCCGGCCCGGCAATCACCAAGGCCGCCGAAGACAACGTACCGGCGCTGAAGGGCGGCATCGCCCTGATCATCACCTTCGTCGGCCTGCTGGTCACCAACTTCCTTGTCGGGGGAATGCACATCGCCGGCATTTCAACCTGGCTCATCGCGACGCTTCTGGTGTGGATCGGCGCGCTGATTGCCCAGATCGTCCTGCCGCGGATACCGGTGAAAAAAGCGGTTCAGAAGGCGCGCGGCAAACAGCCCGGCAAGGAGGGCTGAGCGCGGGGGCCCCGGGCCCCCGCCGGTCCTGTCAGGAAGCTTCCTCGACAAACACCGCAACCGCGCGGTCGATCACCGCAACCACCCGGTCGCCCGGCTGGCGCGCGGCGGCAAAGTCGCGCATTTCCGGCAGGACCGATACGGTCCGCGTTGTCTCGTCGTGAAGCCTGACCACGGCGGTGTCGGCCGCCGCGTCGTAGCTGACGAATTCGATCACCCCCGAAAGCTCGCTCACCGCACCGCCGCCCGGCTTTTCGCCGGGGCCGGCCCGGCCGGCGACCATGCCGCCCATGGCTTCGCCGGAATCGTTCGGATCGGCCAGGCCGACCGCGATGGATTCGTAATAGTCGAGGTTGATCCGGTCGCCCGGTTCGAGCTGTGCGAGGTTGCGAACCTCGGGGCTTGCCCGGAACACCACCGTCGTCCGGCCGTCGCGGACCTGGAAGGTGCGGTTTTCGAGGTTCACCGCCTCGACGACACCGCTCATCGACACCCGCTCCGAGCTTTCGGCGAAGCTGGCGTCTTTCTGCGCGCAGGCGGAGGCAAGCAGCAACACCGCCCCGGCCACCACAAGACTGAATTTCATCGCAATCCTCCGATTCGGTTTGCCTGCCTCGGGTACCGGGACGGATTGTGCCACGCTAGGGCATTCGGGGCGGGCGCGAAACCGGTTGCGGCCCGAGGCGTCAGAGCGCCGCGCGCAGCCGCCACAGTTCGGGGAAAAGCTCGACCTCCAGCATGGTGCGCAGGTAGCCGACCCCGCTGGTCCCGCCGGTGCCGCGCTTGTGCCCGATCACCCGTTCCACCGTTGTGACGTGGTTGAAGCGCCAGCAGCGGAACCGGTCCTCGACCGACACGAGACGCTCGGCCAGTTCGAAGAGATCGGGGTGCCCGGCCGCATTCTGGTAGACCTGCCGCCAGGCGTCCTCGACCGCCGGATCGGGCTTGTGCGGACCCCGGGGCGTGGTCCCGCCATCCGGAAGGGGCACCCCGAGCCGTTCCGCAAGCCGGTCGATGGCCAGATGGTAGAGCGACGGGCGGGCAAGTTCGGCCTCGAGCAGCGCGCGCTCGGCGGATCCGGGCGCATGCGCGTCGAGCATCGTCACCACCCGGTTGCCAAGTGCGTATTCCACCAGCCGGTACTGGCAGGACTGAACCCCCGATGCCGTGCCCAGACTGCCGCGAAAGGCGCGAAATTCCGTCGGATCGAGCGTACGCAGCACATCCCAGCCCGCCACAAGCTGACCGAAGACGACGATCACCCGGTCGAGCGCCTTGAGCGCCGGCCGGATCCGGTCTCCGGCCAGACAGGTGCGGGCGCGGTCGATCTCGGCAAGGATCAGCTTCAGCCACAATTCGCTGGTCTGGTGGACAATGATGAACAGCATCTCGTCGGGCTGCCCCGATACCGGCTGCTGGGCACCCAGAATCCGGTCGAGCCGCAGGTGCGACGCATAGGTCAACGCCCGGGGCTGCGCGGCGCCTGCGGGTCCGTGCTGTTCATCCGGCATGAGTCACCCACCCCTTGTATCGGCCCCGGCAGATCGGCCCCTTGTATCGGCCGGTCGGAAACCGCGATCGGGCGGTCACGGCGCCATCATCAGCGCGTTCAGATCGACAAGGTAGCGTTCCGAAAGCGGCAGGCTCGCCGCGCCGAGCGAGCGCGCATCCGGCCCGATGGTACCTTCGCGGATCTCGGGTGTCACGATGCCGTTCATCTCGATGTTGCGCAAGGCGCGCGTGGTTTCCACGGAGAAGCGGCGACGCACCTGTGCCGGCATCCATCCATCGATCAGCACCGCCTCGACATCGACAACCGATGATGCCGAGGCAATGGCATAGGCCATGCCGGCGCAGGCTTCGAAGATCCAGTTTTCGAGGATCTCGCCGCCGAAGGACCAGTTCGCGGGCGAATCCCACAGCTCCCGGGTTGGCATGCCCCGGGTTTTCAGCGCCTGTTCCAGCACCGAAAGCGATGCAACGTCGATCAGTTGCAAATGCGTGCCGCCCAGTCCCGGAATGGGCATCGACCCGAACGCCGCGGCATTGCCGGTGCGCCCGGTGTAAAGGCTGCCGTTCAGAACCATGCCGCCGCCGACAAAATAGCCGATGAAGAAATGCAGGAAATCCCGTGGCCTGTCGCCGGTGCCGAATACCAGTTCCGCCCCGCAGGCGGCCGAGGCGTCGTTGCGCATATAGACCGGAAATTCGAGCCGCTCGGCCAGTTCGGACTGGATGTCGCGGGTTCGCCACGCCGCCATTTCCTCGATCGAGGCATCTATCGAAATCGACCATTCCCAGAGCTGGAAGGGTATCGCGATACCCAGCCCGGCGATGCGCTCTGTCCGGTCAGGGGGCAATTTGGCGCGCAGTTCCCCGATTGCCGTCAGCGCGAAATCGACTACGCCGTCGGGTGTCGGATAGGGATTGGCAACATGCACCCGCCCCAGAACCTCGCCGATGAAATTGATCAGAACCATGTCGAGCGAACGCCGGCCAACCATCAGGCCGAAGAAATACGCGCCGTCCGGCGCAAGGTGCATGGGAACCGAAGGCTGGCCCACCCGGCCGCGGATCGGATCTCCGCGCTCCAGCAGGCCCTCTTCCTCGAGCTTGCGCATGATCACCGAAATGGTCTGCGCCGAAAGACCGGTCGCACGGGCGATCTCGGCCTTGGCCATCGGTCCTTCGTTGCGCAGCATCGACAGCACGAGCCGCTCGTTATGAGCGCGCATCCCGCTCTGGTTCGATCCGCGAACCGGACTGGCAGGCACTTTGGCCGCCGACGGGTTTTCTACTTGTGACAGCACGGTTTGTTACCCCTGAATCTGGCGCAAACATGTCGGGGCGACCGGGGGCTGTCAATACTAACTCAGGCAAAGTTATTTATTAGTAATTTACTTTTTGGAGCTCTTCTCAGGTTTTGCGCCGGCAGGGCGCTCGTCCATTCGCGCATGACATGGGGAGCATGTGCAAATCGGGGCATTCCCGTTCCGGCGTGCCAGCGCGCCGCAGGTCCGGGTCCTGTCGGCGGTATCTGAATTGCGGATCTCCGGAAGGTGCGAATCAGTCTGTCGGAAGCTCGCGGAATACCGGCAGGTGCAATCCCTGCGTCAGGTAGGGCACACCGCTGGTATAGCCGGTGCCGGCACCCTCACCCAGAAACCTGCGGGCAAGCGCATGGTGAGCCTGACGCCAGCGCTGCAACTGACCAGCGAAGATCCGCATCCCGCTCACGAAGGCGGCGCGGTCCTCGCCGGCAAGCCGCCCTTCCCGGCAGGCAAGCGCAAAGGCTCCGTCGAGTGTCGTCTGTCCGGATTCCGCTGCCCGCCGTACTTCGGGCACGGCGGCAAAGGCGACCGAACCCAGCCGGTCGGCGTCGGGGCGGCGGCAAAGCGCCTCGATCGTCTTGTAGCTTGCGGACTGGATGGCGCTTGCGCCTTCGGTGAAGCGGCGGAAGTTCCGGAATGCCTCGACATCCATGTCGCCCAATAGCGGAAACAGCCGCATCGTCTCACGCAGGAGCGTATTGGCCAGATCCAGCCGTTCGGTCGCGGCGCCGGCATCCTGCGCCAGCAGTTCCGCCGCCTCGCGCAGCAACACCGCAATCCAGGCAAAGCCCAGTTCGAAACCCTGCAGCACACGCAGGAAGAGGATTTCGTCGTGTATCGCATGGACCGGCAGCAGGCTGAGATCCAGCCGTAGCCGCCGTTGTGCACCGAGCCATTCGCCTGTCGCCGCCACGACGGTGCGGGCGGCAGCGTCATCGCCCGCCTCCGGCGCTAGGGTAATGCCGCGCCGCCCGATCGATGGACGGATCGCGCGCAGGGCCAGCCCCAGCCGCCGCTGCGGTTGCACCGCATCGGGGCGCATCCGGATCGTTGCGGTGCGGTCGTCGTCGAGCAGGTACAGTTCCGCCCGCATTATCCCGGCGATCAGACCGCACAGCAGGATATCGCGTTCCGCCTCGATCCCGGCGCGGGAAAGGCCGGGCCGGGCACTGGCGCGAATGCCGAGCATGCGCAGCGCGAGATAGGTGCCGTAATCGTAACGT
Source organism: Tropicimonas sp. (assembly GCF_047971885.1). Classification (NCBI taxonomy): domain Bacteria; kingdom Pseudomonadati; phylum Pseudomonadota; class Alphaproteobacteria; order Rhodobacterales; family Roseobacteraceae; genus Tropicimonas; species Tropicimonas sp. Next base: position 24,598 of record NZ_JBKEAE010000127.1, read on the forward strand.
CCCTCGTGCTTGTCGAGCGCCGTATCGAGGAAATCCGCCAGCAAGGCCCCGCCCGCCGCGATGCGCGCCGGATCCTTGCGCAGCGCCGCCAGACGGTCGATGACGGGTTGCGCCACGAAATGCTTGCCATGTACCCGATAGGCGGCCAGTGCTTCCCGATACGGGAAAGGTGCCGCCGGCCGCGCCTGCCAGCGGTCGAAAGCATCGGCAAAGCCGGACGCCTCGGCGGGGAGGACGGGCCGGGAAACGAGCGGCTCGGAAATGGCCGGGCCCTCCTCTGGGGTCGGGTGCAGTGCGGACCGCCCGCACTCTCCCCCGAGTTGTAGCCAGCTACATCAGGCCGGGCAACAGGTGCCTATTCGGGGAAATGGCAGGCGACCCGGTGGGCGGAATCGTCCAGTTCGGGCCGTTCGGCGCGGCATTTTTCGGTTGCCTTCCAGCAGCGCGGGCTGAACGGGCAGCCCGGCGGAATGTTGACCGGCGAGGGCAGTTCGCCGGTAAGTCTGATCCGTTCCTTGCGCAGGGTCGGATCGGCCATCGGTGTCGCCGACAGCAATGCCTTGGTGTAGGGGTGCCGCTGATGGCTGAAGACCGCCGCTTTCGAGCCGATCTCGACCGGCCGGCCGAGATACATCACGATCACGTCGTCGGCAACGTGTTTGACCACCGAAAGGTCGTGGCTGATGAAGAGGTAGGCAAGCCCGAGCCGCTCCTGCAGATCGACCAGCAGGTTCAGGATCTGGCTCTGGATCGACAGGTCGAGCGCCGAGACAGGCTCGTCGAGCACGAGGACCTTGGGCTCCAGCATCAGCGCGCGGCCCACCGCGATGCGCTGGCGCTGCCCGCCCGAGAACATGTGCGGGTAGCGGTCGAAATGTTCCGGGCGCAGGCCCACCAGTTCCAGCATCTCGCGCGCCCGGCGGGTGCGCTCTGCGGCCGGCATGCCGGGATGGTTGATCTTCAGCGGTTCTTCGAGGATCTGGCCGCAGCGCTGACGCGGGTTGAGCGAGCCGTAAGGGTCCTGGAAGACGATCTGGACCGTGGTGCGCAGTTCGGCCCGGGTATCGGGGCTGGCCGGCCTGCCGTCGAGCACGAAACTGCCCGCGACCGGCTCCTCGATCATGGTGATGCAGCGCGCGAGGGTGGATTTGCCGCAGCCCGATTCGCCGACGACGGCCAGCGTCTTGCCGGCGTCGAGCGTGAAGGACGCACCGGGCAGCGCCCGCACGATCCGGTCCTTGCCGAACAACCCGCCCTTGAGGACGTATTCCTGCGTCAGGTTCTCGGCGATCAGGACGTGTTCGGTCATGCCTTTTCCTCGGCGGGCAGGTTCAGCGGATAATGGCAGCGGGCAAAGCCCAGTTCGGGCCCGAGGATCGTGGGCGGTCTGCTGCGGCACAGATCGTCGGCAAACTGGCAGCGCGGGCTGAACAGGCAGCCGGCGGGCCGGTCGAACTGGCCGGGCACCACGCCCGGGATGGTCGGCAGATGCCGGGTGGTGGCGCGCTCGGGCAGGGCGGCCAGCAGCGCCGCCGAATAGGGGTGGTGCGGGCGCGTGAACAGCGACGTCACCTCCTGCTGTTCGACCTTCTGGCCGGCGTATTGCACGCTGACCTGTTCGGCGGTCTCGGCGACCACGCCCATGTCGTGCGTGATCAGCACCAACGCCATGCCGGTTTCGTCCTGAAGGCTGGTGAGCAATTCGAGGATCTGCGCCTGGATCGTCACGTCGAGCGCGGTGGTCGGCTCGTCGGCGATCAGCAGCTTGGGCTTGCAGGCGATCGCCATGGCGATCATTACCCGCTGGTTCATGCCGCCCGACATCTGGTGCGGATAGGCGTTGAGGCGGGTTTCGGGGGCAGGGATGCCGACCTGTTCGAACAGTTCGATGGCGCGCGCCTGACGTTCCTGCCTGTTCATGCCAAGGTGATAGCGCAACGCCTCCTTGATCTGGAAACCGACCGTATAGCAGGGGTTGAGCGAGGTCATCGGCTCCTGAAAGATCATCGACATGTCCTTGCCGATGATCTGCCGCCGCGCCCTGGGCGGGATGTTTCGCAGGTCGTGCCCGTCGAAGCTCATCACGTCCGAGGTGATGGTCGCGGTCCACGGCAGCAGGCCCATCATGGCGAGAAACGCCACCGACTTGCCCGAGCCGGATTCGCCGACCACCGCCAGAATCTCGCCCCGGTCGAGCGTCAGGTCGAAGCCGTCGACAGCGCGGAACGTGCCCGAGGTGGTGGCGAAATCGACCGAAAGGTTGCGCACTTCGAGAAGCGCCATGGTCAGCTCCTCTTCAGTTTGGGGTCGAGCGCGTCGCGCAGCCCGTCGCCCATCAGGTTGATGGCCAGAACCGTGATCAGGATGGCCAGCCCCGGAAAGGTCACCACCCACCAGGCGCGCAGGATGAACTCGCGCGCCTCGGCCAGCATGGTGCCCCATTCGGGTGTCGGCGGCTGCGCCCCCATGCCGAGAAATCCGAGCGCCGCCGCATCGAGGATCGCGGTCGAGAAGCTCAGCGCCGCCTGAACGATGATCGGTGCCAGGCAGTTCGGCAGCACGGTGACGAACATCAGCCGCAACAGACCCGAGCCGGCAACCCTGGCCGAGGTTACGTAATCCTTGTGCCGCTCGGACATGACGGCGGCGCGCGTCAGGCGCACGTAATGCGGCTGAAGCACGATGGCGATGGCGATCATCGCATTGAGCAGCGACGGCCCGAGGATCGCCACCAGCACCAGCGCCAGCAGAAGCGACGGGAAGGCGAGGATCACGTCCATCACCCGCATGATGAGGGTGTCGAGCCACTTCGGCGAAAATCCGGCCAGCAGGCCGACGGTGATGCCGCCGGTGGCCGCGACCACAACCACGACGATGCCGACGAAGAAGGAATAGCGCGCGCCCATCAGCAGCCGCGACAGCAGGTCGCGCCCCAGCGCGTCGGTGCCGAGCGCATAGCTCCACGATCCGCCCTCCTGCCAGGCCGGCGGTTGCAGCAAGTGCTGGCGGAACTGCTGTGTCGGGTCGTGCGGTACGATCAGCGGCGCGAAGACCGCGATGAAGAGGAAGACGAGGAAAACCCAGAGGCCGAAGACCGCCCCCCTGTTCTCGCGGAAGTAGAACCAGAATTCCCTCAGGCGGCCCGGTCGCTCGATATTGGCGGTTGTCTCGGCCATCACGACTTCCTGATCTTCGGGTTGATGAAACCGTAGAGCACGTCGACGGTCAGGTTGACGATCATCACCATCACCGCGATCAGCAGCAGCCCGCCCTGCACCACCGGATAATCGCGGCGATAGATCGAATCGACCATCCACTTGCCGATCCCGGGCCAGGAAAAGATCGTCTCGGTCAGGATCGCGCCGGCCAGCAGCGTGCCGACCAGAAGGCCGATCACGGTAACGACCGGGATCAGCGCGTTGCGCAGCGCGTGGATATAGGTCACGCGCGCCGGCGGCAGGCCCTTGGCGCGGGCGGTGCGGATGTAGTCCTCGCCCAGAACCTCGAGCATTGCCGAACGGGTCTGCCGCGCGATCACCGCCAGCGGGATGGTTCCCAGCACGATCGTCGGCAGGATCAGGTGGCTGACCGCCGAGGCAAAAGCGCCTTTCTGCCCGGACAGCAGCGAATCGATCAGCATGAAACCGGTGACATTGGGGAAGAAGTACATCAGCGAGATGCGCCCCGAGACCGGTGTCCAGCCCAGATAGCCGGAAAAGACGATGATCATCAGCAGCGCCCACCAGAAGATCGGCATCGAATAGCCGATGAGCGCGGTGGACATCAGCAGGCGATCGAAGAGCTTTCCCCGGTTGATCGCCGCGATCACCCCCGCCGGCAGGCCAAGGCAGATGGCGAAGATCATCGCGCAGGTGGCAAGCTCCAGCGTCGCCGGGAACAGGGCGAAGAACTCGTCCCAGACCGGCCGCTTGGTGACGAAGGACTGGCCCAGATCGCCGTGCAGCACGCCGGTCATGTATTCCCAGTACTGGACAGGCAGCGGACGGTCGAACCCGAACTGGGCCTGCAGTTCGGCGGAGCGCTCGGCGGTCACCCCGCGTTCGCCCGCCATGGCGATGATCGGATCGCCCGGCAGCAGGCGGATGAACGAGAACGAGATCAGCGTCACCCCGATGAAGGTTGGAACAAAGGTCAGGAGGCGCGAAAGCAGGAATTTCAGCATTGTCCGACCACCGTCAGTTCTTTCGGATAACTGGTAAGCGAGCGGCCGCCGGTTTCGGTGACGAGCATGTCGTCCTCGATGCGGATGCCGAAGGCGTCGGGCAGGTACAATCCGGGCTCCACGGTAAAGACCATGCCTGGTTCGATCGTTTCATGGTTGCCGCGCATGATCTGGGGCGCCTCGTGCACCGCCCGGCCCAGCCCGTGGCCGGTCTTGTGGCGTATCCGGTCGGCAAAGGCCGATGCCTCGAGCACGCCGGTCGTCGCCTCGTCGATGTCATGGGCGCTTTGACCGGGGCGGGTTGCGGCAATTCCGGCACGGTTGGCGGCGAGCACGGTTTCGTAGACGGCCTGCGCCTCGTCGGCCGCATGTCCGACAAAGACGGTGCGCGTGATGTCGGCGTTCAACCCGCCCCAGCGCGCCCCGAAATCGAACAGCAGCGCATCGCCGGGCCGGATCGGGTAATCGGCGCGGGCGTGGGCGTGGGGCAGGGCCGAATTCGCGCCGGCGGCGACGATGGGCCCGAAGGCATGCGCCTCGGCGCCGCCGGCGAAAAGCGCGGCGGTCAGCAGCGATTCCACCTCGGCCTCGGTCATGCCGGCCCGGACCTGCGTCAGCGTTTCGTCCAGCGCTGCCTCCGATATGGCAATGGCGCGTTCCAGTGCGGCGATCTCGCCCGCCGACTTGCGGCGGCGCAGCCCCGAGATCTCGCGCTCTGCGTCGCGGATATCGAGCCCCGGAAAGGCGCGGGCGAGCGCGTGGTGCACGAAGACCCGCATCACCTGCCCCTCGACCGCCAGCGAACTCAGCGGCAGGTGCGCGGCCAGCGCGGCGAAGGCACCGTCATAGCCGTCCTGATCGCGCCAGTCGAACACCGCCCCCTCGAACCCCAGCGCGTCGAAGCTGCGCAGTTCCAGATTGGGTACGATGGCCGCCGGTGCGCCTTCGACCGGGAGGACGACGACAAGCGGTCGTTCGTGACTGTGAAACGAGGCGTCGTAGAGGCGTCTGAAATTCGCACCGGGGACAAGTGCGATCGCATCGACGCCCATGTCGCGCCCGATGCGGCGGTAGTCGCTGTAGCGATCCATCTGGGGAACCCTGGACGGAGGGGCCGGGGCGCGAGGCGCCCCGGTCCGCGTTGCGATCATTCGGCGATGTCGACGCCGTAGAAGATGTGCCCGCCCAGCGGATGCACCTTGTAGCCCTGCACCTCGGGGCGCGTCGGCATGAACACCGTCGAATGGGCGATGGTCGCCCAGGGCGCCTGCTCCTTGAAGATGACCTGCGCCTCTTCATAAAGCCGGGTGCGTTCGGCCATGTCGCTGGTCAGCTTGGCCTGCTGAACCACCTCGTTGAAGGGTTCGTGGCACCATTGCGCACGGTTTGCCCCGCCGACCGCATCGCAGCCCAGCAGTGTGGCGAGGAAGTTGTCCGGATCGCCGTTGTCGCCGGTCCAGCCCAGCAGCACCGCGCCGTCACGATCCTTTTCCTTCGACCGTTCGAGGTATTCGCCCCATTCATATGAGACGATTTCGACATCGACGCCGATCTTGGCGAAATCGGCCTGGATCAGTTCGGCCATGCGGCGGGCGTTGGGGTTGTAGGGGCGCTGCACCGGCATCGCCCAGATCTTCATCGACAGGTTCTCGACGCCCTCTTCCGCGAGCATCGCCTTCGCCGCCTCGGGATCGTAGGAATCGTCCCCGACCGCATCGTTATAAGACCACATGGTCGGCGGAATCGGGTTCTTGGCGATCTGCCCCGACCCCTGGAACACCACGTCGAGGACCGCCTGCTTGTCCATCGCCATGTTCAGCGCCTTGCGCACCTTCGGGTTGTCGAAAGGCGGCTGCATGGCGTTATAGGCCAGATAGCCGATATTCAGGCCCGCCTGCTCCAGCACGTTGATGTCGGGGTCGTCCTGCATCGCCTGAATGTCGGCGGGGTTCGGATAGGGCATGATATGGCATTCGCCCGCCTTCAGCTTCTGGTAGCGGACCGAGGCATCGGGGGTGATGGCGAAGACCAGATTGTCGATCGGCGAGGCGCCTTCCCAGTAATCCGGGTTGGCCTCGAAGCGGATCACCGCGTCCTTCTGATAGGCGACGAAGCGGAACGGGCCGGTGCCGATCGGCGCCTGGTTCAGCATCTCGGGCGTGCCGGCGGCGAGCAGGGCATCGGCATATTCCTTGGACTGGATCGAGGCGAAATCCATCGCCAGGTTGGCGATCATCGGCGCCTCGGGCCGGTTGAGCACGAACTTCACCGTATAGTCGTCGACCCTGACCATTTCCTTGATCAGGTCGGGCATCGACATGCCGTTGTAGTATTCCCAGGTGCCGCCCGAAACCTGATTGTAGGGATTCTCGGGGTTGCCCTGACGGTCGAAGGAAAAGATCACATCGTCGGCGTTGAAATCGCGCGTCGGCGTGAACTGGTCGTTGGAGTGGAACTTGACCCCCTGACGCAGATGAAAGGTGTATTCCAGCCCGTCGTCCGACACTTCCCAGCTTTCGGCCAGGCCGGGGACGACTTCGGTCGTTCCGGTGACGAATTCGGTCAGGTGGTTGAACACCGGGTGCGACGAGGCGTCGAAGGTGGTGCCGGCCGTATAGAGCGCCGGGTCGAACCCTTCGGGCGAGCCTTCCGAGCAATAGACAAGCGTCTTGGCCGAGGCAGCGCCGGAAATCACGGTGGCGCTGAGCAGCGCCGCGGTGAGCGTCCGCGTAATGGTCATGAGATATCTCCCAAGGTTGGTGGTGCCATTGTGATCTGGCTCATGGGCGAAATCTGAGCATCATTGGCCGAAGGATGCAACTGGCCTCGCGGAACCTTCTGCAACTATCTTGCGCCCGCTCCCCTTCATTACGCTACGTGAGGTTTGCCGCCGCGCCTGTCGGACCGGCACGCCGCCGACGGGGCCGGGGCGACCGGCACCCCGGGGAAATGAAAAAGCGCACCACTTTCGTGGCGCGCCTTTCCTCAGCTACACCCCGGATCGGGCCGGGGCATCCGGGTGACCTGCGTCACTCGATGATTTTGGATACGACGCCAGCGCCGACGGTGCGTCCGCCTTCGCGGATGGCGAAGCGGAGTTTTTCTTCCATGGCGATGGGGGCGATCAGTTCGACGGTGAAGCTCACGTTGTC
>NZ_JBKEAE010000133.1:0-47541 GCF_047971885.1 Tropicimonas sp.
CGCCACTCTGCCGGAAGCAGCGCGCGGAAAGCCGCCGGAAGTCTGGTTCCAGGAATGAGGAGGATCAGAAAACGATCCGGGGGATCGTTTTCCCGACGAATGCGAGGGTGGGCCAGCAGGGAACACTCACCCGGATCTGGGCAGAACGCGAAACCCGCCCCCGCGCGCCCCGCGATACCCGCTACAAACGGGCCTGTATATTCGGTGCCGTCTGCCCGGCGCGCGGGACAACTGCCGCGCTGGTCATGCCCTTCGCCAACACCGGGGCCATGAACGCCCATCTCGCCGGGATCGCGAAGACCGTGGCGCCGGGCGCACACGCCATCGTGGTGATGGATGGCGCCGGCTGGCATGGCGCAAACGCGCTGCGCGTCCCCGACAACCTCACCATCGTCACGCTGCCGCCCTATGCGCCGGAACTGAACCCGGCCGAGAACATCTGGGCCTGGCTGAGCGCCAACCGCCTCGCCACCTCGCTCTTCGACACCTACGACGATATCGTCGCCCGATGCTGCAATGCATGGAACTTCTTTGCAAACGATCCTAGCCGGATCAGATCAATCGCCGACCGCGAATACGCAAGAGCAGTCAGTCTGTAGGGCCGTTGGTATTAGGCATATGCCTGAGCACGTGCTTATGGGATTCCGGTCGCGCAATTCGAACACCCGGGCGCCGGATCGCCGTCTTTGCCACGCACGGGCACCGCATCGGGCTGAAGCCTTGTTTCACGGCGGGTCGCGGGCACTGCGGCGCGCGCGCGGAGACGGCGGCCATCACCGGTTTGAGTGGCTTCACATCACCGCCCTTGTGCCGCCGACCACCGGCAGAGCTACTGGTACCTGTCGCAGTGCATTTCCGGGGACCTGTCCGAAGTATGAGGAGGTCCGGAAAGCAATCTACCGAATCGTTTTCCCCACGATGGTTGGCCTGTTCGCCCGAGAGGCAGGCGGGCGCGAGGTGTCGAAGGACATTCGCCTGATCTTCCTGCCGCCCTGATCGCCCGGGTTGCAACCGGCCGAAACGCTGCAGGTCCACGTCGACGAGCCCGTCGCCAACCGTCATTTCGCAACCGTTGACGACCTTGATGCCGCCGTCGCCGTCCAATGCGTCGCGCTCTCAAACGACCTGGAGCGCATCCGCTGCCAGACCGGCTTCCGCTGGTGGCACGATCATTCAGCCCGGACCTGATCAAACGGATCTGGTGTCAGATGTCCACGGCCCGTCGCCGCGCCACGTCGATATGGCTCCGGACGGCCTCGGCCGCCGCGTCCGCGTCACGCCGTTCGAGCGCATGGATGACTTTCAGGTGTTCTCCCATCACCTGCGGGATCATCGGCACGTAGAGTCGGGTTTCCGCCAGGCGGATCAGCTTGATCTTGATCCAGTTGACCCGATAGGCGTTCGATACGATCTCGTTGTCGAGCGATCCGATGATCGCCTCGTGCAGCCGCAGGTCGACAAGCTCGGCATCCTGCATCAGCCAGTTGTCGTCTTCCTCGGTCCGGCGTTCGATGACGGCCTCGTGTTCGGCGCGCAGTCCCGCCAGTTCCCCCGGATCGGCAACGCGCGCATAGTGCCGGACCGCCGGAACCTCCAGAAATTCGCGGAACTGGAAGGCGTTGCGAACCAGCTTCAAATCGGCCTGCGCCACCTGCAATCCACGCTGCGGCGCGGTGACGATCAGCCCCTCGGCTTCGAGCCGTGGCACCAGTTCGCGGATCGCGCCAAGAGGATAGCCGGTAATCTCCGCCAGTTCGCGCTGGGTGACGAACTGGCCGGGCAGGATTTCGCCGGCGAGGACGCGGCGCGTGAACCCCTCCCAGGCCCGATCGCGCGCCTTCATCGCCAGCACCGCGACGGTCCGGTCCGTTTCCCCGCACTCATGCGGCGCATGCGCGCTACCGCTCCGGGCAAAAAGCCTGATGGGCCGGTCTCGGCCGGCAAGGTCGCCGTGGTCGCGCAGATGGCCGGAGGAATAGGATGTGTCATTGTGCCCGCAATTCCCTGTTGCTGACATGTTAGGTGTGCAATAAAAAATCTGTCAATGCCGAATGCTGATCGTCCGGGGCCATCTTTTGCGCGAAATCAGGCGATTCCGCCATCGCCCGCGGGATGTGGGGCACGCAACCCGCGCCGTCCGGGCCACCACGAGGGAGGAATGAGATCATGACCCGTATCCTGCTTGTCGCAAGCGGCGATCTGCGCGAGAGCGCCAATATCCAGTGCTGGCCGGCACAGGAGGCGATGGAGCGCAAGCTGACCGCGGTGCTGGCCGGGATGGGCCACGAGCTTGTCCGCGCGCATCCGGTCAAACCGCAAGGCCACGGGTTCATCGCCTCGCAGCGCGAGGGTATGGATGTTTTCGCCGCGCTCGATCCCGATGCGCCGCTGATCGTCGCCGAGGCGGTCTGGCAATATTCGCACCATGTTTTGCCGGGGCTGACCACCCATCGCGGGCCGATCCTGACGCTGGCGAACTGGTCGGGCGAATGGCCGGGGCTGGTCGGGTTGCTGAACCTCAACGGCTCGCTCACCAAGGCGGGCGTTGCCTATTCGTCGCTGTGGAGCGAGAATTTCGACGATGCCTTTTTCCTCGGAAAGCTCGACGAGTGGCTCGATACCGGGGCCATCGCCCACGACACCTCGCATGTGCGCCCCTACGATGGCGGCGGGCTTTCGCCCGCCGACAGCGCGCTGGTGGCGGAAATCGCCGCCGATCTGCGCGGACGCAAGACCATTCTCGGCGTTTTCGACGAGGGATGCATGGGCATGTACAACGCCATCATCCCCGACGAACTGCTGATCCCGCTGGGCGTGTTCAAGGAACGCCTGTCGCAATCGGCGCTCTATCATGCCGCCAGGCAGGTCAGCGATGCGGATGCCGCCGCCGCCTTCGACTGGATGATCGAGCGTGGCATGACCTTCCATTTCGGCAGCGATCCGGCAACCGACCTGACCGAGGCGCAGGTGATCGACCAGTGCCGGATGTATATTGCCGCCGTGCGGCTGGCCGATCAGTTCGGCTGCGAAGCCATCGGCATCCAGTACCAGCAGGGCCTGAAGGATCTGCTGCCGGCCTCCGATCTGGTCGAGGGGATGCTCAACAACGACGAGCGCCCGCCGGTCGCCCGCGCCGATGGCTCGGTGATCCGCGACGGCCAGGCCATCGTGCATTTCAACGAGGTCGACGAATGTGCCGCCCTCGACGGGGTGCTGACCAACCGCCTGCACCGGGCGCTTGGCCAGCCGGTCGAGAACACCCTGCACGACCTGCGCTGGGGCGGGCCGGACCTGTCGGGCAGCCGCGATGACTTCGTCTGGGTGTTCGAGATTTCGGGCGCCGCCCCCCCCGCCCACCATCCCGGCGGATGGGCCGGGTCCGAGAGCTTCCGCCAGCCGCCGATGTTCTTTCCGGCCGGTGGCGGCACCCTGAAGGGGATCGCCCGGGCCGGCGAGATCGTCTGGTCGCGGATCTTCGTCGAGGGCGGGCGGCTCAACATGGATATCGGGCGTGGCCAGGCGGTCGAGCTTCCACCGGAAGAGATCGCGCGCCGCTCGCAGGGAACGACGCCCGAATGGCCGATCATGAACGCGGTGCTGGCCGGGGTCACCCGCGACCAGATGATGGCGCGCCACAAGGCCAATCACATCCACGTGGTCTACGCCACCTCGGCGGCCGAGGCCGACCGGGCGATGCACGCCAGGGCAGCGCTGGCGCGCGACCTCGGTATCGCGGTGAGCCTCTGCGGCGTTTCCTGACGCGGCGGTGAGAGATCGTCCGGTGCTGTCGCACCGGGCCGGTGCGCCGGTCAACCGGTCAGAAAATCCATTGGGACAAGCGCGATATCGGCAAGGGTGGTCTTGTCGAGATCGGCGAAAAATGCCGTCTCGGCCGATCGCAAGCGCGCTTTCAGCCGGCATTGCCCGCTGATCCTGCAGTGCTTTCCATCGGCCGAGAAGCAATCGGCCAGCACATGGCCGTCTTCCAGCAGGCGAACCAGCGACCCCAGCCGGATCGTGGCGGGCGCCCTGGCCAGCGTGGCGCCGCCGCCGCCGCCGCGCCGCGTTTCGACGATTCCGGCCCGGGCGAGGCACTGGACGATCTTGGACAGATGGTTGCGTGACAGACCGAATTCGTCGGCCATCTCGGCCGTCGAGAAAGCGCGCCCGGGATCGCCCGCCATGCGCATCAGCATCCGCAGGCCGTAATCGGTGAAAGATGTCAGGCGCATCTCCGCTGCATGCCCTTTAACTGGTATTTACAATACCTATTAAAGAAAGTAGACAGGAATGCAACCCGCAGCCACGAGAGACAGCCATGGTCTCGGATCAGCCCGACAACCCCCGGATCGTCTCGGCACGGCCTGAGCTGACGCGCGCCCTGATGGAAGAGACGGGGCTGGACGAGGAGATTCTGGCCACGCTGGTGCACCGGTTCTACGGCAAGGTGCGGGCCGACGACATGCTTGGGCCGATCTTCGAGGAGCGGATATCGGACTGGGGGCCGCATCTCGAGCGGATGGTCGGCTTCTGGTCCTCGGTGGCGCTGATGACCGGGCGCTATCACGGCTCGCCGGTTCCGGCCCATGCGGTGCTGCCGATCGGATGGGCGCATTTCGAACGCTGGCTGGCGCTGTTCGGGGAAACCGCGCACGAGGTCTGCACCGCCGAGGGTGCCCATCATGTTATCATCCGGGCGGAGCGGATCGCCCGCTCGCTGAACATCGCCGTCGAGAATGCCGCGCGGGACGCTGCTGCCGCGCCGGTCCTGCGCTGAAGGGAGGGAACAACAATGAACGACACTGCCCCTGTCGACGATGCGGCGGAACTGACCCGCCATATCGAGACACGATACCATGCCCGCCACCGAGCGCAGCTCCCGGTGCTGGCTGAACTGGCCGAAAAGGTCGAAACCGTCCATGCCGGCGATGCGAACGTTCCCGCCGGCCTGTCGGCGCTTCTGCGCCAATTGACCGGCGACATGGAAGTGCACATGAAGAAGGAGGAACTGATCCTCTTTCCGGCCATCCGCAAGGGTGGGATGCCGGGGATCGAGGCTCCGATCGCGGTCATGCGGGCCGACCATGCCGATCACGACGTCGAAGTGCAGCAGATCCGCCAGATGACCGGCGGCCCGACCCTGCCGGACGGAGCCTGCCGCACGTGGACGGCGCTCTACTCCGGGCTTGAGGAATTCATCGCCGACCTGGAGGAACACATGCGCCTCGAGAACGACATCCTGTTCCCGCAGTTCGAGCCGGGTGGCCGGGCGGGTGGCTAGCGCGATACGCGGTCTGCGCCGGCCATGAGCGGCAGCGACCCGAAACCCGGCGAGGGCAGCTGCTACGCGTCGCCCCCCTGCATGGCCCACGAGGTTGATCCGGCCTATTTCGATCCGCTCGGTGTCGATCCGGAGCAGGCGCGCGATGTCGCCCGCTGGCGCAAGGCGGAACGGAGCCGTTTGCTGGACATGCGCGGGCAGATGAGCGTTTCCGATCGCGCCCGGATCGGGGAGATCGTCGCCTCGATCCTGCGCCGCCTGCTCGCGGAGCGTCTGGGCGATGCCCCGGGGCTTGTGCTTTCGGGTTACTGGCCGATCAGGGGAGAGCTTGACCTGCGGCCGCTTCTGAGCGGGCTTCACGACATGGGGGCGCAGATCGCGCTGCCGCTGGTCGAGACCCGCGCCGCCCCGCTGGTGTTCCGCCGCTGGACCCCGCAGACGCGCATGGTGCGCGGCCACTGGAACATCCTCGTGCCGCCGCCCGGGGCGGAAGCGGTGGTACCGCAGGTGACGCTGGCGCCGCTGGTCGGCTGGGATGCCGCAGGGTACCGGCTGGGGTACGGTGGGGGCTATTTCGACCGCACGCTCGCCGCGCTGTCGCCGCGCCCGTTCACCATCGGCGTCGGTGTCGGCGCGGCGCGGCTCGCCACCATCTATCCGCAGCCGCACGACATTCCGCTCGATGTCATCGTTACCGAGGATGGCCCCCGGACCGGAGCGGAACTGGGCTGAGCCCGCACCGCCCTCGCCCGTCCCGGGACGAGGCTCAGGACCGGGCGGGCACCGGGCCGTAGCGTTTCCACAGGAAGCGGCCGACCATGACGGTCAGCAGGATACCGCCCCACAGCGCCGTCGAAAGGTGCTGGTTCACGCCCAGCAGGTTCAGCCCCGAACTGATGGTCTGCAGGATGAGCAGCGCCAGAACCACCGGCAGAACGCGCCCGAAGCCGCCGAACGGATCGACCCCGCCAAGGAAACAGGCCAGCACGGTGATCAGGATATAGGCCTCGCCATGGCCGACCCGGACCGAGTTGAACCGTGCCGCCATGATGATGCCGGCCACCGCGCACATGAAGCCCGACAGCACGTAGACCATCGCCAGCGCGCGGCGCGTGTTGATGCCCGAATAGCGCGTTGCCTCCGGATTGGAGCCCAGCATGTAGATCGAGAAGCCCAGCCTTGTGCGTTGCAGCACGATCGTCCACAGGATGGCGCAGCCGGCAAAGATCAGCAGCGGGATCGGAACGCCGAGGATCGTCCCCTGTCCCAGTGCCGACACGAATTCGGGAAAGCCCGAAACGCTGCCGCCGCGGGTCAGGAACTCGCCCAGACCGCGCAGGAAGATCATCATCGACAGCGAGGCAAGGATCGGATGCGCCCCGGTGAAGGCGACAATGGTTCCCAGCAGCCCGCCGCAGGCCAGACCGGTGAGCAGCGCCGCAACGATGCCGAGAAGAAACACCAGCACCCCCGCCTCGGGCCCGCCACCCGCCATCAGGATCCAGGCCAGCACCAGTCCGCTGATGTTGGCGGTGAAGGTCACCGACAGGTTGAAGCCGTTCGAGATGACCGGGATCAGCATCGCCAGTGTCAGCAGGCCAAGCTCGGGCAACTGGAAGGCGATCGAGGTGAAGGTCGCCGTACTGAGGAAATTCGGGTCGATCAGTCCGAACAGCGCCAGCAACAGGATGAGTACCCCGATCAGGCCGGCATTCTCGCCGTTGAGCAATGCGGTGGCCGGTCTGCTCTTTGGCCGCGCGGGCACCTTGCCTTGCGTCTCCTGGCTCATTTCACGCCTCCCTCGGCTCTCAGCGCCCGGACCTGCTCGCGCAGCAATCCGAGGGTCTCGTTGGACAGGCTGATGGCGATCAGGATGATCGCGCCGACGATCATGCGGAAGGCATAGGGCGAGATGCCCATCAGGTTCAGCCCGTTCTGGGTGATCGAGATCAGCGCCAGCCCCAGCACCGCGCCAAGCAGCGTGCCGCGCCCGCCGCCGAGCCGCGCCCCGCCCAGCACAACCGCCGCCAGCACTTCCAGTTCGCGCCCGTAAAGCGCGTTGGGAACGATCTCCTGCGCGTAATGCGCCTGCATCAGGCCGGCGATGCCGGCGCACATGCCCAGCCAGCCATAGGCGAGGTAATGCATGGCGCCGAGGTTGATGCCGAGCCGCCGCGCCCCTTCGGTGTTGTCGCCCATGGCGAAAAGCTGCCGGCCATAATTCAGCCGCCGGAGCAGCAGCCAGGTGGCGAAGACGACGGCGACCATCACTGCCACCGGCAGAGTTATCTCTGCCCAGCCCAGATCGGTTTCGCGCTCGAACAGGACGATCCGGCTGGTCCACCAGTCGGGCATGTTGTAGATTGATCTGCCACCGGTAAAGAACATCAGCAGCCCGAAGAACAGGTTGAAGGTCGAGATGGTGACGATGATCGACACGATCCTGAAGCGGTAGATCAGCGTCGCGTTGATCGCGCCGAGGCAGAAGCCGAAAAACAGCGCCAGCACCATGCCGACGGCCCAGTTGCCGCCGCCGATCCGGAATACCGTGATGGCGACCAGGTATTGCACCACCGAGGCGCCGACGGCGAAGGAAATGTCGATCCCGCCGGCGATCAGCACCACCAGCAGACCGGCGGCGAAAACGATGTTGACGGCGGACGAATTCATCAGGTCGGTC
This sequence comes from Tropicimonas sp., assembly GCF_047971885.1. Classification (NCBI taxonomy): domain Bacteria; kingdom Pseudomonadati; phylum Pseudomonadota; class Alphaproteobacteria; order Rhodobacterales; family Roseobacteraceae; genus Tropicimonas; species Tropicimonas sp. Next base: position 7,962 of record NZ_JBKEAE010000133.1, read on the forward strand.
AGGTTGACCAGCGTCAGGAACGTGTCGGTCGCGAACGACAGGTAGAGACAGATCAGCAGGATCACCACCGCCAGCCAGCTTTCGGTCGATCCCGTCCAGCGCGGGCTACGCATGAACCTCTTCCTCCATTTGCTCGATGTCGGCAGTGGCCGGGATGAACGAGTTCACCAGGTTCCCGTCCCGCATCAGCAGGACCCGGTCGGCGTTGTAATAGACCTCGGTCGTTTCGTCCGAGATCAGCAGGATCGCCAGGCCCCGCCGTGCCAGTTCGGCGACGATCTCGAAAATCCCCGCCCGCGCGCCGACATCGACCCCGACGGTGGGGGAATCGAGGATCAGCAGCCGGGGCTCGGTCGCCAGCCATTTTGCCAGCACGATGCGCTGCTGGTTGCCGCCCGACAGGGTCGAAACCGCATCCCGCGGGTCGCCGATCTTCACCCGGAGCCGGGCGATCCAGTCGTCGACCAGGCTGCCCTGCTTTGCCGGCGAAAGCAGCCCCGTCGCGTCAAGCAGCCTGTCGAGCACCGTGATGGAGATATTGTCCGAAATCGACTGCGGCTGGATCAGGCCGAGCGCAAGGCGATCCTCCGAGACATAGGCGATGCCCGCCGCGATGGCATCGCGGTTCGACCGCATTTCCAGCGGCTTGCCGTTCAGCAGGATCTGCCCGGTATCGGGCCGGGTCATGCCGAAGATGGCATGGGCAAGCTCGGTACGGCCCGACCCCAGCCGCCCGGTCAGCCCGACGATCTCGCCCGGCGCAATGTCAAGGGAAATGTTGTAGAATTCGCCCGACCGGCTGAGGTCGCGCAGGCTCAGTACCGGTTCGCCGCCGCGCGCCGCCGGGCTGCGCACCACGCTGTCGAAGACGTTACCGGTCATCAGTTCGGTCAGCCGGGTCTGGGTCATGCCCTCGGTCGGATAGGTCCCGACATATTTTCCGTCGCGCAGCACGGTGACGCGGGTGCAGATGTCCAGTACCTCGGCCAGCCGGTGGCTGACGAAGACGACGGCGATGTTCTCCGAGGACAGCCGCCGTACGATGCGGATCAGCGCTTCGGTCTCGTCCCGGCTGAGTGAGGCGGTGGGTTCGTCCATGAAGACCAGCCGCGCCTCGGCGATCAGCGCGCGGGCGATGGCGACCAGTTGACGCTGCGCGATCGACAGCGACTTGACCGGCCGGTCGAGGCCGATCGCCACCCCGAGCCGGTCAAGCGTGACCCGGGCGCGTTCGCGCATCTCGGCGTAATTGGCCAGTTTCGGCGCGCCGCCGAGGTTCAGTTCGAACGCGATGTTCTCGGCCACGCTCATCTCGGGGAACAGCGCCAGATCCTGCCAGATCACCTGTATGCCCAGTTCGCGCGCCCTGCCGGGCGTCAGGTTGGTCATCGGCTGTCCGCCGAATTCTATCTCGGCGCCCGGATCGGGAATGTAGACCCCGTTGACGACCTTGATGAGGGTGGACTTGCCGCAGCCGTTCTCGCCGGCGAGGCACAGCACCTCGCCCTCGCGAACCTCGAAATGAATGTCGTCGAGGGCCTGCACGCCCCCGAACCGCTTCGATACGTGCCTCAGCCGGAGCAGGACCGGGCGCTGATCGGCAAGCGGAGTGTCGCCTGGCATGATGTGCACTTTCCTTGGGTGGGCGGGGCACCCGCCGCCGTTCGGGAGGCATGGCGGCGGGTGCCCCGTTTCGGACCGGGGCGTGGCAGAAGGCCGCCTCCCTACAGCCCCATGGCGGCAAGGTCGTCGATCGTGTCCTTGTTGATCTCGACCAGTTCGTCGACAATGATATCCTTGTTCTCGTAATCGGGGTGGACAACGCCAAGTCCCTCGATCTCCATCCCGTCGGTAATCTCGACCCCTTCGGAGAGCATTTTTCCAAGCGTAACGAACACCTCCCCGGCGACTTTCGGGTTCCACATGAAACCGCCCGACAGGATATCGTCGTGCACCAGCTTGCGGCCCTGACCGGGTGAGAACGGCCCGAGAACGATAACCTCGCCCCCCTTGCGGCGCTCCTCAACGGCGCGCGCGGCACCGATAGGCCCCTGGCTGCCGAAGGCGAGAAAGCCCTTCAGATCGGGATTCGCCCGCATCAGGTCGAGCGCGGTCTTGCGCGATTCGTCGACATTTTCGGCAACGCCGTAGCGGTCGCCGACCAGTTCCATTCCGGGGTGGTTTTCGCCGATATAGGCGATGGCCGCATCGGCCCAGGCGTTGTGCAGGGGAACGGTCAGCGAGCCGACGAAAACGGCATATTTGCCCGTGCCGCCCAGCATCTCGGCCAGCCGCACGCCATAGGCCTCGCCAAAGCCCTGCGCCGAGGCGAGCTCGAAATCCCAGTCGACGTTCTGCTGGGCGGGCGATTCGTGGGTGATGACCCTGATCCCCTGTTCCATCGCGCGCTTCAGCACCGGTTCGAGCACGCCGGCATCGTTGGGTACGATCCCGATCACATCGACACCCTGCGCGATCAGATCCTCGACCGCGCGCACCTGAAGCGCCGGATCGGCACTGGTCGGGCCGACCATGAAGCCGTTCACGCCCAGTTCCTGCGATTTCTCCGTGATGCCGGCTTCCATGGCGTTGAACCACGGAATCCCGCCGATCTTGGCCACCACGCCGATGGTCGGTCCGTCTGCCGCCATCGCCGGAGCGCCGGCCGCAAGAATGACCGCCAGTGCCGTGCCCATCAGGCTACGGCGGGAAATCGTCGGGTGTGTCATGTGTTTTCCTCCCACAGACATGTCGGTGACTTTGATCCTGCCCGCGCAATTTCGGCCCAGGGCCGGCCATGTTCGGGTTGCAATAAACGCTAAATCCATTTAGCAATGTGAGTCAAGTCAGATTCCCCTCTGGCCACGAGGCGATGGCGCAGCGACAAGACCGTGAGCCAGCGCAGGGAGAAGGCATGCCGGGAAAGAGGAAGAAGCGGGTGACGATCTATGACATCGCCGAGGCGACGGGCACGTCGGCCTCGACCGTCAGCCTTGTGCTGAACGGATCGTGGACGAAGTACCGGATCAACCCGGAAACCGCCGGCAAGGTCGCCGATACGGCGCGGCGGCTCGGCTACCGGGCGAACCTGCGGGCCCGCGGTCTGCGGACCAACCGGACCGGGATGATCGGCATGGTGATTCCCCATCACCGCAACCGGTTCTTCGCCGGACTGGTCGAGCATTACGAAGCCGAGGCGCGCAAGCGCGGGCTCTGCCCCGTGGTGGTGAGCACCCAGCGCGACCGCGAGACCGAAGAAAGCGTCGTCCGCACGTTATTGGCGCAGCAGGTGGAATCGCTGATCCTCGTCGGCAGCGAGGATCCAGACCGCTTCAATGCGCTGTGCGACGAGGCGGGCACGCGCCACGTGAATGTCGATTTTCCCGGCCGGAACGCCTTTTCGGTGCTGACCGACAACCGGCGCGGCGCCCGTGAGTTGGGCGAGCAGCTCTTGCAGCTCGCCCCGCCGGACAGCGCGTTCCACTTCATCGGTGGCAGAGAGGGCGAATATGCCACCGAGCTTCGCATCGCGGGGTTCAGGGACGCGCTGGAAGGTGCCGGCATTGCCGTCGGAGACGAAATGATCGCCCGCTGCGGCTATCATCCGCTGCGCGCGCACGAGGTCCTGTGCGGTCTGGCGGCGCGCCCCGAGGGCCTGCCGGGGGGGCTGTTCATCAACTCGATCACCGCGATGGAAGGGTTTTCCACCTTTCTTGCCCGCAATCCGGAAGCGGCCAGCAGGTGCGTGATCGCCTGTTTCGACTGGGACCCATTCGCCGCCTGCCTGCCTGTTCCGGTGGTGATGATGCGCCAGAACGTGGCGGCGCTGACAGCGGCCTGCTTCGACTATCTCGATTCAACCGAAGGCCGGAAGGGTGAGGAAGTGATGATCGCGCCGGAACTTGCCGTCACCCCGTCGAACCGCCGGCTGCTGGCCGGGGTGGCGGAGTAACGACGATGGGCGTAATCGCGGTATTCGATATCGGCAAGACCAACGTGAAGCTGCTGATCGCGGATGCGGCGGGCACGATCCTGGAACAGGTATCGACCGCCAATCCGGTGATTGTGCGCGACGGGATGCGCCGCCACGACCTCGCCGCGACCGAAGACTGGCTTTTCGATGCGCTGGCGGAAGCGGCCGGACGCCACGATATCACCGATTTCGTCACTTCGGGGCATGGCTCGGCCGGGGTGCTTGTCTCGCCCGGCGATCTCGATCGGGCAGAACCGCTTTGCCCGATGCTGGATTACGAGCAGAACGCGCCGGGCTGGCTTGCCGATACCTACCGGCGCGAGGGAGGCGATTTCGCCGACCGGGGCAGCGCGATCATGCTCGGCACGACCCATCAGGCGCGGCAGTTGCTGTGGGTAGAGCATGCCATGCCCGCCGCATTCGCGCAGGGCACCGCCTTCCTCGGCCTGCCGCAATACTGGGCATGGCGCCTTTCCGGCATCACGTCGAGCGAGATCACCTGCCTCGCGGCGCAATCGGATCTGTGGAACCTGCGTGCGGGGCAGCCTTCGGCCATTGCGCGCAGGCATGGCTGGGACAGGCTCCTGCCGCCCCTGCGGCGCGCCTGGGAGGCGCTTGGACCGGTACGCCCGGAGGTGGCCCGGCGGACAGGCCTCTCGCCGCAGGTGCGGGTTCTGGTCGGCGCGCACGATTCCAGCGTCAATTTCTACAATTACCAGCGCAAGGGCCTGTCGCGGCTCGCCGTGGTTTCCACCGGCACATGGATCGTCGGCCTGTCCGATACGGTCGATCCTGCCGCGCTCGACCCGGATCGCGGCATGACCACCAACGCGGACGTGGCCGGCGCCCTGCTCGGCGGGGTGCTCTGCATGGGCGGGCGGGAATATTCGGCCATCGCGGACCAGCCGGGCGGACCCGCCCCCGCAGCGGCGGATTCCGTTTGCCGGCTGGTCGCCGCCCGGGTGATGAGCGTTCCGACCTTCGGGGCGGACGACGGGATTTTCCCCGGCAGCGCCGGCAGGGGGCATGTGATCGGCCGCGGCGCACTCGATCCGGTGGAGCGCTCGTCGCTTGGCGTGCTGCATTTGGCCCTGCTGACGGCGGAATGCCTGCGCGCGCTTGGCCACAAGGGGACGATCGTGCTCGACGGGTCCTATCTGGGCGATCCGCTCTATGCGCCGCTGGTGGCGGCGCTGGTGCCGGACGAGACGGTCCTGTTCAACACGCGGGCGAACGGCGTTGCCAGCGGCGCGGCCAAGCTGGCCCTGCACGGGCGGGCGGGCGCCTCGCAACGGCTGCCCGGCCGGTCCCGGCCGCTCGACGTGCCCGGCCTGACCGAATACGCCCGGACCTGGCGCGCCCGGGCCGGTGCATTATCAACGGAGGCACGTTCATGAACATGTCAGATCAAGCCGGCCTGCGCCGGCAGATGGTCGAAACCTGCCGCGAGATGACCCGGATCGGCATCAACCAGGGAACCGCCGGCAACCTTTCGGTGCGCCATGGCGACGGTCTGCTGATCACCCCGTCCTCCCTGCCCTATGACCGGATGCAGCCCGGGGATATCGTCGAGATGCGCATGGACGGCGGTTTCGAGGGGCGGCGTCCCTCATCCGAATGGCGGTTCCACCGCGATATCCTCGTCAGCCGGCCGGATGCGAACGTTGTCCTGCATTGCCATTCGGTCCATGCGACCAGCCTTGCCTGCCACATGCGCCCCATTCCGGCCTTTCACTACATGGTCGCGGTGGCGGGCGGCGCGGATATCCGCTGTTCGGATTATGCGACCTTCGGCACGCAGGCGCTGTCGGATGCCGCGCTGGTGGCGCTCGATGGGCGCATGGCCTGCCTGCTGGGTCACCACGGGCAGATCGCGCTCGGCAGCGATTTTGCCGGCGCGCTCTGGCTCGCCATCGAGGTGGAGACCCTCGCCCGGATGTATCTTGCCGCGCTGGTGCTTGGCGAGCCGCCGGTTCTGCCGGTGGCCGAAATCGACCGCGTGATCGAACAGATCCGCCGCATGGGATATGGCCGGCCGCCGAACGACGAACCGGTCGCGCCCCGGGCCTCGCTGCCCGCGGGTGGGCACGCATGACGGGGGAGACGATGGGCGACATGCGGGAAATCGGCCGCGCGGCGCTGGCAGAATGTCTTTTCCGCGAGCAGGGCGGGACGCGGCGGCTTGTCGCCATCGCCGGGGCGCCCGGCTCGGGCAAGAGCACCCTTGCCGACCGGCTGTGCGGCGAAATCAACGCCCGCCGTCCCGGCATCGCCGCGGTCCTGCCGATGGATGGCTATCATTTCGACGACATGGTGCTGGAGGCGCGTGGCGACCGCGCCCGCAAGGGCGCGCCCTTCACCTTCGATGTCGGCGGGTTCCGCGCCATGCTTGCCCGGCTGCGCGACGAGGCGGACCGGACCGTGGCGGTGCCGGTCTTCGACCGCTCGATCGAGATCGCGCGCGCCGGTGCGCGGCTGATCGGCCCGGAGGTGCGGCTGATTCTGGTCGAGGGCAACTATCTGCTGCTGGATCGCGACCTGTGGCGCGAGCTTGGCCCTTTCTTCGATCTGACGGTATTTCTCGACGTGCCGCGCGAGGTGCTGCACACCCGCCTGCGCCGGCGCTGGGAACGGTTCGGCATGCCGCCCGAGACGATGCGCCGCCAGCTCGAGGGCAACGATTTCGTCAATATCGAGACGGTGCTGACCGAAAGCCTGCCCGCCGATCTGATGGTCCGGGCAATCGGCTCGGGCGAAAGCTGACTCCGGCGGGGCCGCAGCCGCGTTCCCGCAATGGCCACAACGAACGTGCAACGTGAGAAAGGAACCGCAGATGAACAAGCTTGGTCTGCATGCGAATGTCTGGGTCGGCGGCTGGAGCGACGCCGAGGCACGCCTTGCCATTTCCAGAACGGCGGAAATGGGTTTCGACCTGATCGAGATGCCGGCGCTCGATCCGTCGCGCTTCGATGTCGCGTTTACGCGTCGTCTTCTCGACGATGCGGGGCTGGACTCGGTTCTGTCGCTGGGGCTGGACGCGGATACCGATATCTCGTCGGGCGATGCCGACCGGATCGCGGCGGGCGAAGCGCGCCTGCTCGACGTGGTTTCGGTCGCCCGCGACATCGGTGCCCACCACATCAGCGGGATTCTTTATTCGGCGTTCCATAAATACATGGTCCCGCCAACAGATCGCGGTATCCGGGAATCGGCCGAGGTGATCGCGCGCGTCGCCGACAAGGCTGCCGCCAGCGGCATCACCATGGGCATGGAGGTGGTGAACCGCTACGAATCCAACATGCTCAACACCCATGCGCAGGCGATCGAGTTCTGCCGCATGGTCGACCGGCCCAACGTCAAGGTACACCTCGATGTCTATCACATGAATATCGAGGAGGCGGATTCGGTTGTCGCGATCGAAAGGACCGGCGACATGCTGGGGTATTTCCACACCGGCGAATCGCATCGCGGCTATCTCGGGACCGGCTCCATCGACCTGCCGGCGATCTTCAAGGCGCTGGTGCGGACCGGATATTCCGGCGCGATCACCTTCGAATCCTTCTCGTCCAGGGTGGTCGGCGATCCGTTGACCGGCATCCTCGGGATCTGGCGCAACACCTGGGACGACAGCGACGATCTGGTCCGTCACGCGATGCAATACACGCAAAGCCAGCTCAAGGCGGCGCGGGAATCGCTGCGAACCGCGAAGCTTCTGAACGGCTGAACGGCTTGCTGGCGCGCCGGCCGCAATCCGCGTCGGCGCGCCATCTGCTCCGGGTCAGGCCCGCTCAGTTGACGCTGGCGATCGAGCTCATCAGCGTGTCGACCATCTCGTCGCCGATCTCGCCGCGCACCATGTCCTGAATCGGGGCGGTCGCCTCGCGGAACTGCTGAAGCTCGTCTTCGGTCAGGTCGATGATTTCCATGTGTTCGGCGATGGCGGCGCGCTGTTCGCCCAGCATCTCGTCCTGAAGGGTCCACTGGAACTCCTCGGCATCGGCCAGCGCCTGATCTACGACCTGTTTCAGGTCTTCGGGCAGCGAATCGTACCAGTCCTTGTTGATCAGATTCACGTTGGCCAGCAGGATATGGCTGGTTGTGGTCAGGTAGTCCTGCACCTCGTAGAAGCGCTGCGAAAGGATGTGCCCATAGGGGTTTTCCTGCCCGTCGACGACCTTCTGCTGCAGGGCGCCGTAAAGCTCGGGGAAGGCGATGGGCGTCGGGGCGGCACCGATGGCCGACCAGGTTGCCACCGAATAGGGATTCTCGGGGACGCGGATGCGCAGGTTGTTGCCCTTGATATCGGCCGGCGTGTGCACCTGTGTGCCGGATGTGGTCAGTTGCCGGAAGCCCCCGTTGTAGAACTTGCCGAATTTCATACCCTGGGCGGCAAGCTTTTCCTCCAGCGCGGCGGTGAATTCGCTGTCGTTGAGGATGCGGCGAAGACGCGCCGTATCGGTCGGGAATGCGTAGGGGATTTCGAAGGCGGCAAATTCCGGCACGAACTGCACCGCGCCCGAGGTCGAGGTCGGCACGAACTGGACATCGCCGAGAAGCATGGATTCCATCAGTTCGCGGTCGCCGCCAAGCGCGCCGCCCGGCTGGTGCTGAACGTCGATGCGGCCTTCCGATTTCTCCTCGATCTCCTTCTCGATCATCACGAAGGCCTGATAGAGCGGATGGGTGGTATCGTTCAGGGTATGGGCCAGGATCATCGTGTAATCGGCGGCGGCGGCGGGAATCGCCGTGCCGGCAAGCAGCATGGCGCCGAGCGCGATGGGATGCAGTTTCATGGGTAAATTCTCCTCCTTGATTGCAGGTGTCTGCCGGATCAGCCCGCCAGACTTGGCAGCCAGAGCGTCAGGCCCGGCCAGTAGGTAATGACGATCAGCCCGACGATCAGCAGCGCCACCGGCACGATCAGCCCGCGGCAGATCTGGACCACCGACAGCCCGGTGATGCCGCTGGCGACATAGATGTTCACCCCCACCGGCGGGGTGGCGAAACCGATGGCGAGGTTGACGACCATGATCAGGCCGAAATGCACCGGATCGACACCGTAGGGCGCCAGCACCGGCAACAGGATCGGCGTCAGCACGATGATCGCCGAAAGGGTCTCCATCACCATGCCGACGCCCAGCAGGATCACGTTGACCAGCAACAGCAGGACAAGCCGGTCATCGATGGCGCCGCCGACAAATTCGCCGATGGCGGCGGGCACCTGAAGCAGTGTCAGCACCCGGCCGAGCGCCGCGCCGGTGCCGGCAATGATCAGGATCGGCGCAATCGTCAGCGCGGTATTCACCAGCACCTGCCCCATGTCGCGGAGCGAAAGCTCGCGGAAGACGAACATGGCGACAAAAGCGCCATAGACACAGGCGATGGCCGCGGCCTCGGTCGGAGTGAAGGCACCGGCGTAGATGCCGCCCAGCACGAAGATCGGCGCGATGAGCGCCCAGAAGCTGTCGCGAAACGCGGTGCCGACGCTGACCGTCCCGGCCGACGAGGTGATTCTCCCGGCATGCCGCCGGCCGTAGATATGCGCATAGACCATCAGCAGGCTGCCGATGACGCAGGCGGGAAGGATACCGCCGATGAACAGCGCCGAAACGCTGACCTGTGCCGACATGCCGTAAATGATCATCGGGATCGATGGCGGAACGATCACCCCGAGCGTTCCGGCGGCCGTTATCAGCGCGGTGGAAAAGCGCAGGTCGTAGCCGCGCCTCAGCAGCAGCGGAACGGCCATCGAGCCGATGGCGGCAACCGTCGCGGGGGAACTGCCCGAGATCGCGCCGAACAGCATGCAGGCAACCACCGTCGACATGGCAAGCCCGCCACGAAACCGGCCGAAGATCGCATCGGCAAAGGAAAACAGCCGCTTGGCAAGGCCGCCCTGGGTCATGATCTCGCCGGCAAGGATGAAGAGCGGCACCGCGAGCAACGGGAAACTGTCAAGTGCCGTGACGATGGAGCGGATTACCTGCCCGGCATTGGTCGGCGCCCCCAGCCATCCGGGCAGGAACGCCGCGTAGCCGAGCGCAAAGGCGACCGGAACGCTGAGAAGCAGCAGGACGAGGAAGAAAACCAGCGCGTAGACCGCAATCATGATGCCGCCCCCTCACTGTGTTGTGCGGTCGCGTCGGCGCCGGGCAACGGCCCGCCGCGCATAACCTGCCAAAGCGCCTGAAGTGCCCTGAGAAACGCCAGCCCCAGCCCCACCGGAACGGCGGCATAGACGATCCACATCTGGATCCCGAGCCCCGGCGAGGTCTGCCCGATCCGCGCGATGCGCCGGGTCAGCGGGATCGCGTACCAGACCACCAGCGCGAAGAAGATCGCCGAGCCGACCAGCGCGATGACGCCGAAGCCGCGCGTCCAGCGATCGCCCAGCATGGTCGGCAGCAGATCGACCGAGATATTGCGCCCCTCGCGCACCGCCAGGCTGACCCCGATGAAGGTGCACCAGACCAGCAGGTAGCGCGCCAGTTCCTCGGACCAGACCAGCGGCGCGCCAAGCAGGTAGCGGAACGCCACTTGCGCGGCAAGGATAGCCACCAGGGCAAACAGGATTGCCGCGACAAGGAACCGTTCGAGATTTGCATCCAGAAAGCGCAGGAGTTTCATGCGTCTATCACCTTTCCCGGATTCAGGGTGCCGCGCGGGTCGAGCGCATGTTTGAGGCGTTTCATGAGCGCGATTTCCTCGGCGCTGCGCGAATAGGCCAGATAGGGCTTTTTCGTGATGCCGATCCCGTGTTCTGCCGAAACCGACCCGTCGAAGCGGCGCACCGTTTCATAGACCGCCCGGTCGAGCGCCTCGCCCGGCTGCGGCGAGGCGCCGGGAAGCCAGGCCAGAAGGTGCAGGTTGCCGTCGCCGACATGGCCGTAATAGACCGAACGTCCGCCGGGGACGGCGGTTGCGACCGCCGTGCGGCAGGCGTGGGCGAAGGCGTCCATCCGCCCCGTCGTCAGGCCGACATCATAGGCATGATGGGGGCCGAGCGTTGCCTTGAATTCCGACGCGGCATCGCGCACGCCCCAGAAATCCCGCACGTCCGCCAGGCTCTGCGACAGCGCCGCATCGGCAACCACCCCGGCTTCGAACATCTCTTCGAGAAAGGCCGCCATGCGCTGGCCGTCGATCTGCTCGTCCATGCCCTGCGTTTCGATCAGCACGGTATGGGGGTGGCAGCTTTCCAGCGGGTCGCGGACCCCTGGCACCGCGCAGGCGATCTGCCAGTAATCCGGCCACATCGCCTCGAACGCCGAGAGCATCGGGCCGAGCCTGCGCCGGGCGCCCGACAGAAGGCGCAGAACCGCATCGTAATCGGGCAGGCCGCAGATCGCGGCATGGGTGCAGGCAGGTGCGGGAAACAAGCGCAGGGTCAGCCGGGTGATGATTCCCAGCGTTCCCTCGGACCCGATGAACAACTGGCGCAGGTCGTAGCCGGTATTGTTCTTTATCAGCTTGGAAAGCGCATTCACCACCGTTCCGTCGGGCAGCACCGCCTCGACCCCGAGGACAAGATCGCGCGTCATGCCGTAGCGGATGACCCGGTTGCCGCCGGCATTGGTGCCGGCATTGCCGCCGATGGCACAGGACCCCCGCGCCCCGAGGTCGAGCGGGAAGTACATCCCCGCCTCCGCCGCGGCGCGCTGAACCGTTTCGAGCGGCGTTCCGGCCAGTACCGTCATGGTGGCCGATGCTTCGTCGATCTCTTCTATTCCGGCCATCTTTTCCAGCGACAGCGCGATGCCGCCGGCAATCGGGCGGGCGCCGCCGCACAGCCCGGTCAATCCGCCCTGCGGCACGACCGACACGCCGGCGGCATCGGCGGCGCGCAGGATCGCCGCAACCTCGGCGGTCGTGCGGGGACAGAACAGCGCCGCGGGCGTTTCGGGCGAAAGTGCCGACCAGTCGTTGCGGTTGCGCGGTGGCACCGGATCGACCAGCGCGCGCGCCGCCGCCTCCGGCAGCCCGCCCAGCATGAGGGCCACGTTTCCCGCCCTGCCCGTATCGTCCATTATCGCACCCCCCTGTGCTTCCGAACGGTTGATAATTTACATCTTGATATGTTTGTGTCAACAGACCAACATGTCACTGGTCGGACATTTGCCGGAGATCGCCATGCCCATGCCCACCATCCCGGAACCGGAGACCATTGCCGGCTCGCGCGCCCATCTTTTCGGCGTTTCCGCCGCGATGGTGACGCCGTTCGCCAGCGATGGCTCCGTCGATCTGCCGCGTCTCGTTGCGCATGCTGCGCATGTGATGCGGGCCGGGGCCGACGGGATGACGTTATTCGGCACCACCGGCGAGGGGGCCTCGCTCGGCATGTCCGAACGGGTGGCGATGCTCGATGCGGTTCTCGAATCGGGTATCGCCGCGCATTGCATGACTGCCGGAATCGCCGCCAGCGATCTGGAGGGGGCGGTCTGGCAGGCGCAGATCGCCATGGACCGGGGTGTCAACCGGCTGCTTCTCGCGCCGCCGTTCTATTTCAAGGGGATCGACGACGACGCCCTGTTCCGCTGGGTGGCGGGCTTTGTCGCGCGCCTCGACCGGGAGGATGCGCGGATCATCCTCTACCACATCCCGCAGGTGACCGGTGTCCATTTCGACGCGCCGCTGATCCGGCGGATCAAGGATGGGTTTGGCAATGCTATTCTCGGCGTCAAGGACAGCGCCGGGGACTGGGAGCACATCGCCGGTCTGTTGCCGATGGAGGATCTGGCGATTCTTGTCGGCGACGAGCGGATGCTTGCCCGCGCCGCGCCGCTCGGCGGGGCCGGCGCCATCAGCGGCATGGCCAACCTGATGCCGGCGCAGATCGGCCGACTGGTGCGTCAGGGCATTGCCAACCCGGCGCTCAATGCGCTGGTCGACGATATCGTCAAGGTGCCGGTCACGCCACTGGTCAAGGCGCTGGTGGGGGCGGTGGCGGGCGATGCCGGCTGGTCCCGCGCCCGCCCGCCCCTGTCCGACGCCGCACCCGAAATCGTCGGGAGGCTAGCGCCGCGCGTCGTTTCCCTACTATAGGGAGGGAAAGAAGAGCGGGACCGGCGATGAACTTGCGCGAACAGGCTTACGAGACCTTTACCGAACAATTGCTGACCCGCCGGATCGTCCCGGGACAGTTCGTGTCGCAGCGCGAACTGGTGAAACTGACCGGCATGCCGCTGGGTGCGATCCGCGAGATGATCCCGCGGCTCGAGGCGGACGGGCTGATCCGCACGGTTGCCAACCGCGGCCTGCAAATCCTTCAGGTGGATATCGGGCTGATCCGCAACGCCTTTCAGCTTCGCCTGATTCTCGAACGCGAAGCGGTTGGAAATTTTGTTTCCGCCGCACCCGCCGCAGAGATCGAGGACTGGCGCGCGCGGCATCTGGCGATCCGTGCCGCCGCGCGGCAACAAGTTACCCCGGCGCTTCTGGCCGAGGCGCAGCAGATGGACTGGGACATGCACGACCGGATGATCGACGCGCTCGGCAACAGCCTGATCGCGTCGATCTACCGGACGAACTCGATCAAGATCCGCCTGATCCGCAACGAAACCACACGCATGCTGCCGGAGCTTGTGGTTTCGGTCATGGACGAGCATCTGGCGCTGATCGACGCGCTGGCCACCCGCGATGTCGCCGGAGCCGAAGCGGCGCTGGAGGCGCATCTGGAAAGCGCCAGACGACGCGCCGTCAGCATCTGACGGCCCGGCAGGATGACCGACGGGACCTTTCGCCGCGTCGGGAACGCGGTCACCGTCGCGGAGGTCCGGGTAAAGCCAACTTCAGCCTACATGTTTGATCAGGCAGTGCCCCACCGCGCGGTGTAGGAGCGCAGGCATTTGCGAACGGTCGGTTCTGCGGCCGTTGGCATGAGCGGAAACGGGGCCGGGCCGGTTGGCAATGCCGGCAGCGGACCGCCGGGGTGGGTTACGCGGGATCGGGCGTGCCCCGGCCCCCCGCCGCAAGGCCCGCATCCTCGATCAGGTCGCGGTCGGGCAGGTCGCGCAGGGATTGCAGGTCGAATGCCGACAGGAAGGCATCGGTGGTGACAAAGGTATAGGGCGCGCCCGGACGGGGGCTGCGCGGCCCCGGCGCGATCAGGTCGCGGTCGCGCAGCCGCCCGATCAGGTCGCGGCTTATGTCGCGCCCGAATATCTCGCCCAGCCCGCTGCGGGTGATGGGCTGGTGATAGGCGATCGCGGCCAGTACCGCGATGTCGAACTCGCTCAGGTCGAGTTGCTGCATGCCCACGTCGGCCGCCGCCCGGATCGCCCCGGCATAGTCCGGACGCGTCCGCATCATCCAGCCGCCGGCGACGGCGACCACCTCGACGGGGTGATCGGCAAGCTCGGCCCGCAGGTCCTCGACCAGCAGGTCGACATTTCCCTGCCGTCCGACGACCCGCGCCAGCGCCTCGCGCCCGACGGGTGTGGACGAGGCGAAAAGAACCGCCTCGATCCGGCGCATCCACTGGCGCCAGCGCAGCGCCTGCGGCAGGTCCTCCAACTCGCGATCGAAGGGCGGATCGGCGCGGTTCCGTGCCATGTCAGAGCCCGTAAAGCCGGAAACTGGCGCGACCGGTCAGTTCCTGAACCGCGCCCAGAGCGACCAGCCTGTCGCATAACCGCCGCGCGGCACGGTCGCTCATCGGGGTGGCGCGGCCGCGGATCACCGGCGACAGCGCGATGGCCGGCGACAGCGCATCCTCGCTGAGGAAAAGCGCCACCGCATCCGCCGCGCCCCTTGCGCGCAGCCTGGGCGCAACGGCGCGCAGGCGGGCGGCACGATGCGTCAGCGAATCGGCGCTACGGGCCGCCTCGACCGCAGCGGCGGCAACCGCGCGATGCGCGGCCATGTGCAACTCCGCCCGCCCGGCCCTCAGGTCGCGGCGGCTCAGCCGCAGGGCAAACAGCGGCACCAGCCGCTCCCAGCCAAGCGCGCTGGCAAGACTGGCGTCGGCAAGGATCATCGCCGCCGGTTCCTCGTGCGGATATTCGGCCAGAAGCCGGGCCAGCCGGTCGACCGCGCCGGCAACGGGGTCGGCACCCGTCATCGGCCCGTCCGTAACGGCGACGACGGTTTCGGGAAGAAACTCCGCCAGCCGTGCCTGCCACCTGCCGCGCAGCGGCACCACGGCCGCCTTGCGCCACAGCGCGAATATCCTGCCGGCGGGGCCGGGCGTTTCGCCGGGCCGGGCAAGATGCACCTCGTCACGTAATTCGGCGGCGCGCTCCGTCCGGCCGCTCAGCATGACACAGGCCTCGGCCGCCCGCAGCGCAAGCCGGTCGCGCAGCAGTGCCTGCGGCAGGTCATCGCGCGGCGCCGCAACCCATGGATGCAGCGCGGCAAGCGCCGCACCCGACCGGAACGCGGCGGCGGCGAGGCCCTGCTCGCGCACCGCGCCGATCCAGTGCGGCGGGGCGGGGGGATGCTGCCCCGCAGGGGAGCTGTGCCGGCTCTGTCCTGTCATGGCGCGGAGCCTAGAACACAGCGGCGCTTATGGCCACGATATTGTTGGCGAACCGCCGCGAAATTACGAATGGGCGGGATTAGAGGGGTATCCGATCGCATCGCCGGTCGCGGCATCGAAGACATGCACGTTTTCGCTGGCAGCCCCCAGCCGCACCGGCTCGCCGATCCCGGGCGGCATGCGGCCATCGGCCTTGGCGACGATCTCGCCCGGTTCGCCGCCGATATAGATCAGCGTCTCGTGGCCGAGTGGCTCGCGCACCGTGACCGGCCCCTCGACAAGCGCCGGCCCGTCGCCGGCGGGGGTCAGATCCTCGGGCCGCACACCCACCGTCACCCGTTGCCCGGCGGCAAGCGGCACCGGGAACGGAAGGATGCCACCCGAGGCAAGCCGGATCGCCCCGGCGCCATCGGCGTGGCCGGGAATCATGTTCATCGACGGCGCGCCGATGAAACGGGCGACGAAGGTATTGGCCGGGCTGTGATAGACGTCGGCCGGGGTGCCGACCTGCTGGATGTGGCCGTCCTTCATGATGACGATGCGGTCGGCCATGGTCATCGCCTCGACCTGATCGTGGGTGACGAAGACAATGGTGGCACCAACCCGCTGGTGCAGCTTCTTTATCTCCAGCCGCATCTGGGTGCGAAGCTGGGCGTCGAGGTTCGACAGCGGCTCGTCGAACAGGAAAACCGCCGGATCGCGCACCATCGCCCGCCCGATGGCGACGCGCTGGCGCTGGCCGCCCGAAAGCTGGCCGGGCTTGCGCCCGAGATATTCCGTCATGCCGAGGATTTCCGCCACCTCCTCGATGCGCCGCTCCTTCTCGGCCTTTGGCAGTGCGGCGCTGCGCAGCCCGAAACCGATGTTCCGGCGCACCGTCATGTGGGGGTAGATGGCATAGTTCTGGAACACCATCGCGATATCGCGATCCTTGGGTTCGAGGTTGTTGACCACACGCCCGCCGATCTCGACGGTGCCGTCGCTGACCTCCTCGAGCCCGGCGATCAGCCGCAGCGTGGTCGATTTTCCGCAGCCCGAAGGCCCGACCAGCACGACGAATTCCCCGTGCGCGACCTCCAGATCGATGCCGTGCAGAACCGGCGTTCCGCCATAGGTCTTGACAAGGTTGCGCAGGATCAGTTCGGCCAAGGTTCAGGTCTCCACAAGCTGGGCGAACGCGACGTCGAGCCGGCCCGCCGCCGCGCGGTGGCGGTTGCGGCGAGCGGTGCGCCGGGCCCGCAGGCCGGCGAGCGTTTCCGTACAGGCGGTCAGCGCCGGGAGTAGCGCCGCCAGGGCCGGGCCGCCAGGCCGGTCGCGCCGGACGATGAAGGTCTCGGGTGCCACGGCGATGGCATATTCCCCGGCGCCGAGCGACGGCGCGCGGCCGGTACAATCGGCGAAGGCCTCGGCAAAGGCGGCATGGCCATCGCCGAGCGCAACACCCCGCGCGATGACGGCGCGCGCGGTCGCGGCGGCGATCTCGTGCGCTTGGCGGAAACTCAGCCCCTCGTTCCGGACCAGCGTATCGGCAAGTTCGGTGATCGTGATGCAGCCCGCATCGATGTTGCGCCGCACGCGGGCGTCGTCGATCGAGCAGGCCGGCAGCAGGGCGGTCAGCAGCGCCAGCACCCGGCCGCCGGATTCGAAGGCGGCATAGCCGGCCTGCTGCACCTCGCCCTCGCTGTCGTTCATGTCGGTGAACGGCGTGTTGTGCATGGTGCCGACCATGGTATCGCAGCGCCCCACGGTGACGCTGGCCAGATGGCGCAGGTGTTCGATCGGTACCGGGTTGCGTTTTTGCGGCATGATCGACGAGATCTGAACAAAGGAATCGGGCACATGAAGCTGGCCGACCTCGAAGGCCGACCAGAACTGCATGTCCTGTATCACGCGGCCGAGATGCAGGAATACCAGCTTGATCGCCGAATAGAGCCCGGTGATGTAATCGACCGAGGCGATGCAGCCGTAGGAATTGATCTGCGGGCCTTCGAAACCCAGCAGATCGGCAACCCGGCCCCGGTCGACGGGAAACCCCGAGGTTGTGATCGCCGCCGCCCCCATCGGGCAGAATTCAAGCCCGTCGAGCGCCGCATCGAGCCGCGCGGCATCGCGCAGCAGCACCTCGATCGCCGCGCCGAGGTAATGACCGAAGGTGGTGGGCTGCGCCGGCTGGCCGTGCGTATAGGCGACGACGAGCGTTTCCGCCTCGGCCTGCGCCTTGGCGATCAGCGCCGCCGTCAGGTCGTGAACCGCGCCGGCAAGGGCTTCGCCGCGCGTGCGCAGGGCCATCCGGAACAGGGTATGATCCATGTCGTTGCGCGAACGTGCCGTGTGCAGCGCCCCGCCCGGATCGCCGATCCGCCTGCGAAGCTCCGCCTCGACAAGAAAGAAATAATCCTCGTGGGCACCGGTATAGCTCAGCGCGGCGATGTCCGTTTCCGTGTCGATGTCGCGCAGCGCCCGGGCGATCCGCGCCGCATCGGCGCGGGGCAGGATCCCGGTTTCGGCCAGCATGACCAGATGGGCGCGGTTCAGCGCGCCCATATGCTCCGCGTAGTGGGTTTTCACCCCCTCGAACAGCGGCGCAAGCACCGTGTCGCGGTAGGTGGGATCGGGAAAGGCGGTGGTGTCTGACATGGGGCTTTTCATCGCTTGTGACGGGGGCTGACGGGCAGGGGCATCAGCGCGGCTCATCCCTTCAGCCCCGCCATGACCACACCCTTGATGATGTAGCGCTGGAAGACGAGGAAGACGACCAGCGTCGGAAGGGTGGAAATCGCCGCCCCCGTCATGATCAGTTCCCACGCCACGTCCGCCTCGTCGCCGAAGGACGAAAGCCCCACCGGCAGCGTGTACATCGCGGGCGAATTGGTCACGATCAGCGGCCAGATGAACGCCGTCCAGTTGCCGAGAAAGACGAAGATCGCCAGCGCCGCAAGGGCCGGGCGCACCAGCGGCAGGGCCACGATCCACCAGATCTGCAGTTCGTTCAGCCCGTCGATGCGCGCGGCCTCGATGAAATCGTCCGGTACCGTCTCGAAGAACTGTTTCATCAGGAAGGTGCCGAAAGCCGTCATCAGACCGGGAAACATGATGCCCCAGCGGGTATCGAGCCAGCCGAACTGCTGGGACATCAGGTACCACGGGATGACCAGCATCTCGGTCGGGATCATCAGTGTCGACAGGATGGCGATGAAGACGATGTAGCGGCCGGGAAAGCGGAACTTGCACAATGTATAGCCGACAAGGCTGTCGAACAGGACGTTCGACATCGTTGTGAGGCTGGCGATCAGGATCGAATTCAGAAACCACCAGTAGAATCGCCCGTCGGCCAGCACATAGGTATAGTTCTCCAGCGTCGGCTCCTCGGGGATCAGGCGCAGGTTATAGACCTCGTGCGGCCATTTCAGCGAGGTCGAGATCATGTAGGCGATGGGCATCACCATCAGGATCCCGCCGGCGAACAGCGCCAGCCAGCGCAGCACCTGACCCATGTTCGCCCGCCGCGGCGGCGCTGCGTGCCCGAGAAGCGTTTGCGACGTGGCGCGGATGGCATCGGCTTGCGGCATCAGCGGTCACTCAGCAGGCGAAGCTGCACCAGGCTGACCACCAGCAGCACGAGAAACAGAACGACGGTCTGCGCGGCGGCATATCCCATGTCGAACGAGGTAAAGGCGGTTTCGTAGATCATCAGCACCAGCGGCTTGGTGGCGTTGAGCGGCCCGCCGGGATTGTTCGTCGTCATGTTGTAGACGTGATCGAAGATGCGCAGGAAGCCGATCGACGAGAAGACGACGATGAAGACGATGGTCGGCCTGAGCAGCGGCAGCGTGATCTCCCACAGGACGGTCCACGAGGAAACGCCATCGATCCGCGCCGCCTCGTAATAGCTTTGCGGAATGGCGCGCAGCCCGGCCATGAAGATGATGATCTGGAACCCGAGCCCCGCCCAGACCGCCGGCGCCAGTACCGAGGGCAGGGCGTTTGTGGTCGAGTTCAGGAAACTGACCTGCGCAATGCCGAAGCTGGCGAGGAAATTGTTGAACAGCCCGATCGGCACCGGCTGGTAGAACCAGCGCCAGACCCAGGCCATGGCGACGGCGCTGGTCATGAAGGGCAGGAAATAGAGCATCCGCAGAAAGCCGTGCATAAAGCGCGCACGGTCGAGATGGTAGGCGACGACAAAACTCAGCACCAGGCTGACGGGCGTGCCGATGATGAGGTAGAGAAAGGTGTTGCCGAACACCTTCCAGAAAACCGGATCGGCCACCAGCCTGCGGTAATTGGCAAGTCCCGCCCACCGGCGCTCGCCCAGCAGGTTCCAGTCCTGAAAGCTGATGAGGATGGCGTTGAACGTCGGGTAAAACCGGATGACGCCATAGAAAACGACCGGCAGGGCGAGGAACCCCCAGGCCCAGACGATCTGCTTCTGGCGAATGGTGAGATTGCGGTAGAGTTTCATCGCGCATCCGGCAGGTGCCGCTCACTCTTCGGCGTAGTAGTCGTCGAGGATCTTCTGTTCCGCTGCCGCGGCGATGGCGAGGCTTTCGGCCGGGTCCATCCCCTGCAAGGTGATCCGCTCGGCGGCATCCATGATAAGCTGGCGCTGCGCGCTTTCGTCGGCGAAGATGGTCGTGTGGGCGTATTCGAGCCCGCGAATGAACGGGCCGTAAACCGGATCGCCGGCGTTCCGCTCGATCAGCCCGACCGAGGGTTTGGCCGGAAGCTCGCCCACCACGTCGAGCCAGAGCTGCATCGCCTCGTCCGAGGTGACGAATTGCATGAACTTCACCGCTGCGTCGAGCCTTTCGCCCTCGGCCCTGGTGGTGATCGCGTTCACCCAGTAGGAGGCATAGTTCGACCGCACCCCGTCGCCGTTGGCCGGCAGTTCGGTCACGCCCCATTTGAGCCCGCGCGTTTCGGCCAGCGATCCGATACGGAACGAGCCGTCGATCATCAGCCCGGCGCGGCCGGCCTTGAAGGCGGCCTGCGGCTCGTCCATGAAGCCGAACACGGTGACCGGATCGTCGCCCGTACCCATACCGACATAGAAATCAAGCGCCGCCAGCCCGGCCTCGTCGTTGTAGTTCACCGTCCGGTAGTCATCGAGATAGGGGTCGCCGCCGAACTGGCGTACCAGAACCTCGCGCCACCAGTGGTGATCCTGCGCATTGAGCCCTGCGGCGACGCCGACCTGGGTGATATTGCCCGCCGCGTCCTTCCCGGTCAGCCTGTGCGCGGCCTCGATGAACGCATCGAGTGTCTGTGGCGGCTCCACGCCCGCCTCGTCGAGCAGCCGTTCGTTGTAGAACAGCGCCAGCGAGCGGACGGCGGTGGGAAGCGCCCAGTAGCGGCCATCCGATTTCATCGCCTGCACCATCGGGAAGAACGAGGCGTCGATCTCGGCGGCGGGAAAGGCCTCGGCGGGTAGCGGCTGGATCAGGCTGGCCTCGACGTAATCGTTGAGCCAGCCGTAGAAAAGCTGCACGACATCGGGCCCTTCGCCGGCGGGCACCGCTGCGGCGACCTTGGTGCGGTAGTCGGCATAGGGAAAGGTGGTCATCTTTACGGTGATGTCGGGGTTGGCCTGCTGGAACTGCGCGATCAGTTGTTCCATCGCCTCGACGCGGGTGTCGTAGAAATACTGCCAGTATTCGATCTCGACCGCATCGGCGGCGGATGTGAACAGTGCGGTCGCGGCCGTTGCAAGCGCAAGTGCCTTCGCTTTTGCAGCAATCATGGAAATTCTCCCTGTTTCACCCGACGGTCCGGGCAGTGGCCCGGCCGCTTATCGGCAGCGTTAACTCAATCATGTTGAGTTTTCAAGTGAGTTGAGTTAATGGCGGCTGCAAGGAGAATGGCATGCTGGCAGACATCGCGATAGGGGCGAATGCCGAAAGGGCGCGCAACCACAACCGCCAGGTGGTGCTGCGCCGGGTCCGGGCGGCCGAAAGCATCGGGCGGGCCGAGATCGCGCGCGCCTCGGGGCTTTCGACGCAGGCGGTATCGAACATCATCGCCAACCTGCTCGACGATGCGCTGATCGTGGAATGCGGGCGGCGGGCGGCGGGGCGCGGTCTGCCGGCGGTGCAATATGCCCTGAACCCGGCGGGCGGCTATGCCATCGGGGTGGAAATCCGCCCGGCGGCGGTTTTTGCGACCATGCTCAACATGTGCGGCGAATGCGTCGCCGCCGAACGCCGCGCGCTCGGGGCGACCGACCGCGAGACGGTCACGCACACCGTGCGCGACCTGACCCGGCAGGTCGCGGCGGCGGGAAACGTCGGGTCCGGGCGCATCATGGGTGCCGGGATCGTCATGCCGGGGCCGTTCGGAGAAACCGGGATCCGCGATGCCGGCTCGGAACTGCCGCACTGGGGCGACAGCCCGGTCGATGCATGGTTTTCCGCGGCGCTCGGTCTGCCGGTCCTGGTCGAAAACGATGCCAACGCGGCGGCGATGGCCGAACGGGTACGGGGCGTGGCGCAGGGGCTGGGAAATTTCGCGCTGCTCTATTTCGGCACCGGGCTCGGGCTCGGCGTTGTATGCGACGGTGCGCTGGTCACCGGCGCCTACGGCAACGCCGGCGAGATCGGGCACCTGATGGTCCCGGCGGGCGGGCGATACGTAGCGCTCGAATCCCTGGTCAGCCGCAATGCGGTGCAGCGCAGCCTGGCCGAAACGGGGATCGTGGCCGCCACGGTCGACGATCTGGAGCGGCTCTGTTCGGCCAGCGAGCCTGCGCTGACAAACTGGCTCGATCGCGCCGCCGAGCCGCTGTCGGCGGCGGTCGGCATCGTCGAAAACCTGTTCGACCCCGAAACGGTGATCCTCGGCGGCGCGATGCCCGATTGCCTGCTCGACCGCCTCATCGGAGCCGTGCGGCTTCCCGGGCACTCGGTCTCGAACCGCGGCGACCGGCGCCATCCGCGACTTATGCGCGGCGCCTCGGGGCGGATGACAGCGACGCTCGGGGCGGCGGCGCTGGTTCTCGAACAGGCTTTCGTCCCCAAGATAACCGTCGCCACCTGATGCCCGCGAGGATCGCCGATGCCAACCCCGGACCAGATCAGACTTGACGCCGACCGCCGCCATCCGCGCATCCTCGATCTGTGGTGGGCGCTCAGGCCGCTGACATCCGTGATCCGCTTCATGCAGAGCGGCGCGCACCCCGACGACGAAATCTCCCCGATGCTGGCCGCGCTCGCCTTTCGCGACGGGATCAACCTGTCCTATGTCTGTGCCACCCGGGGCGAGGGCGGACAGAACGACATCGGCACCGAGGCGGGGGCCGACCTCGGGGCGCTCAGGACGCGCGAGATGGAGCGCGCCTGCGGTATTCTGGGCATGCGGCTCTACTGGCTGGGCCAGCACCCCGAAGACCCTGTCACCGATTTCGGCTTTTCGAAAAGCGGCGGTGAAACGCTTGGAAAATGGGGCCATGCGCGCACGCTGTCGCGGTTTGTCGAGATCGTCCGGACGGAACAACCCGATATCCTGTGCCCGACCTTTCTCGACGTGCCGGGCCAGCACGGGCATCACCGCGCCATGACACGCGCCGCCCACGAGGTGATGGCCGCTGCCGGCGACCCGGAATATCCGTCGAACCTGCCGGTCTGGCAGGTGAAGAAGCTCTACCTGCCGGCGTGGTCGGGGGCGGGAGCCGCCTATGACGACGATGCGCCGCCGCCACCCGCGACACTTGCCATCGACGGGGCCGGTGGCGATCCGGTCAGCGGCTGGAACTGGGCGCGGATCGGCCAGCAGTCGCGCGCCTTTCACCGCACACAGGGCATGGGCCGCTGGGTGCCTCCGGGCGAGGGGCGCAACTGGCCGCTGCACCTGGCCGAAAGCCATGTTCCCGGCCCGGACACAGCACTTGCGGCGGGGCTTCCGGCAACGCTGGCCGATCTGGCCGCGCTGCCCGGAGCCGGGGCGATCGCGGCCGATCTGGCGGCGGCGGGGGCGGCGGTGGACCGGGCGGTTGCCGCCTATCCCCGGTTTGCCGATGTGGCCGCCGCCGCTGCCGATGCGCTGGCCGCCACAAGGCGCGCCGGCGCGAATTGCCCCGGGCCGATGCGAGGCGAGCTTCTGCACCGGCTCGACGCCAAGCAGGTGCAGCTTGGCCATGTGCTGCGGCTGGCGCTCGGGATCGAGGCGCGCGGGCGGGTGGGCGAGGTTTTCCTCACCCCCGGGCAGGATACGGCGCTGACCCTCGAACTGGGGAAGGGCGCGGCGGACAAGGCCACGCTTCTTCCCGACCTGCCGCAGGGCTGGCACCGCGCGGAGGGTACGCTTTCGCCCCGGCGCGACGCGGCCATGGGCGATCCGTACCGGGCCAGCTTCGATCCCGCCGCACCTCCCGCGCCGGCGCTGCTTCTGCGGTTTTCGACCCATGGCGAAGATGTCGGGGTTCGCCTGCCCTTCGAGGCCGAGCCCATGGCCGTTCCATCGCCGGTGGCGCCGGTTGCCCCGAATGCCGCGGTGGTAAACCTCGCCACAGCGCGCCGCGAGATCGCCGTCAGGTTCACGGGTGTCAGCCCGGAGGGGGCGGAAGCCACGCTGGATCTGCCGTGCGGCTGGCGTGCCGAAACCTCGGACACCGGCGTTCTGCTTGCCCTGCCGGCGAAGGTAGCACCCGGGCTCTACCGTCTGCCGGTGCACGTCGGCGGCTGCCAGGCCTTCAGCCTGCACCGGATCGATCACCCCCACATCAGCCCGACGGCGCGTGCTGCGCCCACCGTGTTGCGGATCCGTGTCCTGACCGCCGAACTGCCCGATGTGCGCATAGGCTATGTGGGCGGGGGCAACGACCGGGTGGGCCACTGGCTGGCAGCCATGGGTGCCGATGTGACCGAACTGGCCGATGCCGACCTTGCCGGCGACGGGGCGCTGGCGCGTTTCGACACCATCGTTGTCGGCATCTTCGCCATGCGGTTCCGCGCCGGTCTGGCCGCCGCCATGCCGCGCCTTCACCGCTGGATCGAGGCGGGCGGCACGCTGCTGACGCTCTACCACCGCCCGTGGGACAACTGGGACCCGCACAGGATACCGCCACGGCGCATCGAGATCGGCCAGCCCTCGCTGCGCTGGCGCGTCACCGACGAAACCGCCCCGGTCCGCCAGCTTGAGGCGCATGAATTGCTGAGCACCCCCAACCGCATCGGGGCCGAGGACTGGGCCGGCTGGGCGAAGGAGCGCGGGCTCTATTTCGCCCGCAACTGGGACCGCGCCTACAGGCCGCTGCTCGAAATGGCCGATCCGGGCGAAGACCCGCATCGCGGTATCCTGCTGGTCGCCGACCTTGGAAAGGGCCGGCACATCCATTGCGCGCTGACCCTGCATCATCAGATGGAGAATCTGGTTCCCGGCGCCTTCCGACTGATGGCGAACCTGCTTGCCCGGCGCCGATAGGAGCGGCGGGCGGCGCCTCAACCGCAGAGATTTCCGAACGGACCGGGCACCAAAAAGAACGGCTGGTCCACCGTCGCGGCGGGCGGGGTGCTGCCGTTCCGGATTTGTGCGCCATCTCGAACCCTGTTGCCACAGTCCCCCCGGCAACGGAACCGTTTCCCGCCCGGGAGAATCCCGTGCCACCACGCGGGCTTGCGCCGGGGGCGTTTTCGCTGGATTGAGGGGCCGGTTGCCAAATCCCGAGGACTCACCGATGAACCGGAATATCGTTCGCCTTCTTTCCTGTATTGCCGCCCTCGGCACAGGGCTGGCCCATGCCGAAGCCCTCGGCCCGCTTGTCACCCCGGCCGGGCTTGACGCGGTGCTGGGCGGCGACAATGCGCCGGTCGTTCTGGATATCCGGGCCGAGGGCTATGACGCCGGTCATATCGCCGGTGCGGTATCGGCCCCCTACGGGCTGTTCCGCGGCCCGGCCGGGAATCCGGGCGCGGTGCCGCCGGTCGAAACGCTGGAGACCACCTATGAAGGGCTCGGCCTCGATCCGGCCCGCCCGGTCGTGGTTGTCTCGCAAGGCGACACCGACACCGATTTCGGCGCCTCGGCACGGGTTTACTGGACGCTGAAAAGCTCCGGCTTTTCCGATCTGTCGATCCTGAACGGCGGTGCGATGGCCTGGGTCAACGCCGGGCTGCCGCTTTCGGACAGCGCCGTCATCCCCGAAGCGACCGAGCTTTCCATCATCTGGGACAACCGCTGGACCGCGACCACCGACGAGGTGGCGCGGATCGTCGGCGGCGAGGAAAAAGCCGTGCTGATCGATGCCCGCCCGCAGGCGTTCTTCGACGGCAAGCGGAGCCATGGCGCGGCAAGGCGCCCGGGCACCCTGCCGGGCGCCGAGAACCTGCCCTACACCACCTTCTTCCGCCCGGGCGCGACCGCCATCGACACCTCGGGCGATATCGCCGCGCTGAAACAGGCGCTTGGGGTGGATGCGGACGAAGGGGTCGTCTCGTTCTGCAACACAGGTCACTGGGCGGCGACCGACTGGTTCGCGCTGTCCGAGGTTGCCGGGATCGAAAACGTCAGGCTCTATCCCGGCTCGATGGTCGAATATTCGCAGACCGATGGCGAGATGGCCAATGTGCCGGGACTGTTCGGCAACCTTCTGCACCAGTTGAAGGGCGGAAACTGATGTCGGTCGCATCGGTCGCGTCCGGTCCGGCGGCAGCGGATGCCCGAGGCGCATGGGTCAGGCGCACCGCGCTGATCCTCGCCGCGCTGGCCCTGGTGGCGGCGACGGCACTGTTTTCCGGCGTGCGGTTCGGGCTGGTGCTGGCCATCGGGCTCGGCTTCGGCATCGCGCTCGAAGGGCTGCGCTTCGGCTTTGCCGGGCCGTGGCGGGCGATGATCCTGCGGCGCGAACCCGGCGGCGTTCTGGCGCAGCTTCTGTCGATCGCGCTGGTATCGGTAGTGGCCTTTCCGCTGCTCGCCGCGCATCCAGGTGAACTGGTGGGGGCACAGGCGCCTGTCGGCTGGGCGATGATCGGCGGCGCCTTCGTCTTCGGCGCGGCGATGCAGGTGGTACTGGGCTGCGGCTCGGGCACGCTGGTCAACGCCGGTTCGGGCAATCCCGTCGGCCTGTTGGCGCTGCCCTTCTTCTGCATCGGCAGCTTTGCCGGCGCCTGGCACCTGATCTGGTGGACCTCGCTCGGGGCGCTGCCGGTCCTGCAACTCGAAGGGTTTGGCGGGCTGGGCATCACGCTCGCGGCGCTGGCCCTGTCGGCGCTGCTGTTTCTGGCGCTGGCAAAGCCCGGTACCCGGCGGGTGCCGGCGCGCTATCTGGTGGCGGCGGCGGTTCTGGCGGCGCTTGCCATCGGCAACCTGCTGGTCGCGGGGCAGCCGTGGGGGGTTGTCTACGGGCTGGGCCTGTGGGTGGCCAAGGGCGTGACGGCGCTCGGCGGCGATCTGTCCGGCTCGCCCTTCTGGTCGGCGGCCGGGTCGGCCGAACGGGTGCGGCAGAGCGTTCTGGCCGATTATACCTCGCTGACCGATATCGGCCTCGTCGCCGGCGCCTTCGGTGTCGCGGCGTGGCGGCAGGGCGGACTGAGCCAGAAGCTGCCGCGATATCCGGCACGCGCCTGGGCCGCGACCGTGGTGGCCGGGTTCCTGCTCGGCTATTCCTCGCGCCTGGCATTCGGTTGCAATGTGGGGGCGTTCTTCTCGGGCATCTCGACCGGCAGCCTGCACGGCTGGGTGTGGTTCGTGGCGGCCTTTGCCGGCGCCTTCCTCGGCGTGCGGATCAGGCCGCTCGTCGGGCTGGAGGCGCGCGCATGACCCGCCGTTTCACCGCCTCGCTCGCCATTGCCGGGCTGGCCGCGCTGCTGGTTTTCGATCTGGCACATTTCCCGCCCAACCCCTATCAGGCCCCGGCACCGATCGCCTTCGGATCGGGGGCGGCGGCCACGGGCGGGTTCTGCGGCGCCTTGCCAGACTGAGCGCCGGTCGTCCGGTCCGGACCGCGCCCGGGCTACAGGTGATGCAGTACCAGCGGCCTGTCCGCCATCTGCGCCACCCTGATCTCCATGCCGAACAGGTCCGAAAGAACCGGTCCGGTCAGTACCGTGACAGGGCCGCCCGAGGCGACCACCGCCCCATCCCTGAGCGCCACGATGTGATCGGCCCAGGCCGCGGCATAGTTGATATCGTGCACCACCATCACCACGCCGCGCCGGCGCCCGCTCGCCTGACGGGTCAGGGCATGGATGCGCGCCATCAGCACGCGGGCGTGAAACATGTCGAGGTTGTTCAGCGGCTCGTCGAGCAGCAGCCAGTCGGTATCCTGCGCCACCCCCATGGCGACAAAGGCGCGCTGCTTCTGGCCACCCGAAAGCTCGTCGAGAAAGCGGTGCTGGAGATCGCCGAGGGCAAAATCCGCGATGACCCGCGATACGGCGGCGGCATCTCCTGCCGTCGGCCGGCCGTTGTGGTGCGGCCAGCGCCCGAAGCCGATCAGGTCGCGCACCCGCAACCGGCTGGCGACGCCAAGCTGCTGGGCAACGATGGCGAGCTTCAGCGCCAACCTGTGCGACGGGGTTGCCGCCACATCCAGTCCGTCCACGGCAATGGCGCCGCGCTGGATCGGCACCAGCCGCGCGATCAGGTTCAGCAGCGTGGACTTGCCGGCGCCGTTCGGCCCGATCAGCGCCGTGATGCCGCCTTCGGGCAGGTCGAGCGTGATATCGCGCAGGATCGTCGCATCGCCGATCCGGTGGCTCAGGTTCCGAACCGAAATCATCGCAGATATCCCCGGAGCAGAAGGAACAGAAAAAACATTCCGCCGAAGAAGTCGACGATCACGAACAGGGTCGATTGCAGGTGGAATACCCGCTCGAACAGGCCCTGGCCGGCAACCAGAACCAGCGCCGAGATCATCGCCGCGGCGGGCAGCAGCAGCGCGTGTCGGTGGCTGCGCATCAGCGAATGGGCGAGGCTCGCGACCACCAGCCCGAGGAAGGTGACCGCCCCCAGATAGCTGGTCGGTCCGACCAGCGCCGTCGAGACGGAAACCAGCGCCGCGACCAGTGCCATGAGCGTGAAGACGAGGCGGTCGTATCCAAGCCCGAGACCGACCGCCGGAATCCGCCCGAGAGCCACGATATCGAGCCGGCCGGTCAGCCGCACCAGCACGCCGAGCGCCGCCGCAGACACCAGCGCCGCGATCGCCAGTTGCTGCGGATCGACCGAGTTGAAGCTGGCGAACATCGCCCCCTGGACAACGGCGTATTCCGACGGATCGACAATCCGTTGCAGGAAATTGGTGAGGGTGCGGAAGAAGACGCCGAAGATGATGCCGACCAGCAGCATGCGGTGGATATCCTCGCGCCCACGGCCCAGCAGCAGCGAGAAAAGCGCCATCGCCGCCGCCATCATCAGCACGGTTTCAAGCACGAACTTGCCCGGCCCGAGCATGCCCAGATATCCGGAACCGCCGAACACCAGAACCAGCACCGTCTGCAACAGCAGAAACAGCGCGTCGAAGCCCATGATCGCCGGCGTCAGGATGCGGTTGCCGGTGACAGTCTGGAAGACGACCGTGCTCGTGCCGATGGCGGCACCGACAACCAGCAGCGCGGCAAGCTTGACCGCCCTCAGTTCGAGAATGAAGCCGCTCCTGCCGCCGGGCCCCCAGAACAGAAAGAACGCGCAGGCGGCGGCAAGTAGTCCGGCAAGCAGGGCAAGGCGGCGGTCAGGCACGCGACGGTCTCCCCAGCAGCAGCCACAGGAAGACGGCTGCACCGACGGCGCCGAAGATGGTTCCGGCCGGGATCTCGTAGGGATAGCGGACGACGCGCCCGAGGATATCCGAGCCCAGAACGAACCCCGCCCCCATGCCCGCCACCACCGGCAGGCTGGCGCGCAGGTTGTCGCCCATCATCCGCGCCACGATATTGGGCACCACCAGCCCGACGAACGGCACCATGCCGACCGTCACCACCACCAGCGCCGTCACCATCGACACGGTGAGCAGCCCGAGCGCCACTACCCGCCCGTGGTTCAGCCCGAGGCCGATGGCGGTCTCGCGGCCAAGCCCGGCGACGGTGAACCGGTCGGCCGAGACATAGGCGACAATCGCCATCAGCCCGGCGAGCCACAGCAATTCGTAGCGTCCCGCAAGGATGCCGGAGAATTCGCCGCTCATCCAGACGCCGAGATACTGCAACATGTCCGCCTGGTAGGCGACGAAGACCGCTGCGGCACCGATGACCCCGCCATAGATCAGCCCGACCAGCGGCACCAGCAACGGCTGATGCGGCGGCAGGCGGCGGATCAGCAGCAGAAAGCCGCCCATACCGAGCAGGGCGGCGACCGCCGCCGCCAGCATCTTGCCGAAGATGGGCAGGGCGGGTGCGGCAAGCGTGACGACCAGAAGACCCAGCATGGCGGCCTCGGTCGTGCCGGTGGTGCCGGGCTCGACGAACCGGTTGCGGACCAGAAGCTGCATGATGACCCCCGACACCGCCACCGATGCGCCGGTCAGCAGGGCGGCCAGCGTTCTGGGCAGGCGGCTGGTCAGCAGCAGCCGCATGGCTTCGGGGTCGTGCGCCAGATGGCGCGGATCGAACTCGGCCACGCCGGTCAGAACCGACAGGAGCGCCAGCGCCACAAGCGCGGCCAGGGTAATCAGATAGGGCGTCCGCATGATGCCGGGGCGGATCAGCCGCCGAACGCCTCGGTCAGTTCCTCCAGCGTTCCGGTCATCGAGCGGATGCCGCCCCCCGCGATATAGAGCCGGCCGGGATCGAGATAGACCACATGGCCATCGCGCCATGCCCTCGTTCCGGAAACCAGTTCGTTGTCGAGCGTTTCGGCAGCCCCCGCGCCACCGGCCCCCACCGCCGCGCCGCGGTCGATGACGATCAGCCAGTCGGGATCCGCCTCGGCGATGAACTCGAACGAGATCGCCTCGCCATGGGTCTGGGCATCCACGCCCTCCTTCGCCTCGGGCAGACCCAGCTCGCGGTGCAGCCAGCCAAAGCGCGAACCGGCGCCATAGGCCGAAATCTTGGGTCCGTTGGCCAGAACGATCAGCGCATTCCCCTTGCCGGCGACCGCCGCCTTTGCGGTGGCGAGCCTGCCTTCGAAGGTCGCCCTGACCGCGGCCGCACGATCCTCCAGCCCCATCAGCCGGCCATAGGCGTCGAGCCTGGCCAGCGCCTGCGCAACCTGATCGTCGCCCCAGATCGTCATGTCGATGGCCGGTGCGATACGCGACAGCGCCCCAACCTGCGCGGCGGTCCGGCCGCCCACCACGATCACCTCGGGCGAAAGCAATGCCAGCGCCTCGTAGTCGGGTTCGAACAGCGTACCGACAGGGGTTGCCCCGGCGGCCACATCATCGAGATACGAAACGTAATGCGGGCGCGGCACACCGGCGATTTCCACCCCCAGTGCCGACAGGGTATCGATCGCCGCGATGTCGAACACGGCGATTGTCTGCGGGGCGGCAGGAAGCGAAACCGGCCCGGTTGCGGTTTCTATCGTCACCGGATCGGCCATGCCCGGGGCGGATGCCATGGCGACGGCGAGGGAAACGATTGCACCGGCGATGAAAGAACGCATCGAAATGCTCCTGCTGAGGGGCCCAAGGGGCGTTACACTGGCAAGGGCCCGCATCCCGCATTTCGACCCCGCATTTCGATTCGGTGTCTAATTGCTTGAGCCGGAAGGGTCCAGCGATTACTCTGACGAAAAAAATCAGGAATAGCCATGTACTCCCTTACCGGAACCTTCACAACTGCCCACGGCAGCAGGTACCTGCAGCAGCTCTGCAAGCACTTTGCCCACAAGATCGACGTCAGCTTCGAACCCGAATGGGGGTGCCTTCAGTTCCCCTTCGGACGGGTCGAACTCAGGGCCGACCAGAGCCATCTATTCGTGTCCTGCGACACCGGCGACAGGGATGCAGCCGACCGCTGCCGGGCGGTGGTCGACAGCCATCTCGAACGCTTCGCCTTTCGCGAGGCTTTCACGACGATGGACTGGGTGCTTTCCGGACCCGACGCCTGAGCCCGGCCACCCGTCCGGCGGTTCCGCGACCGAAGCTCACCTCCCCGTGTCCTGTCCGGATGTGCCGAACAGGTCGAGCAGTCCGTCGGTCAGGCTGCCGCGCCAGATGGCGTAATCGTGCCCGCCGGCGTATTCGCGGTAAAACACGTCCTCGTACCCCTTCAGCCGCAGCACATCGCGCAAGTGGCGGGTCCCGCCGAGAATATCCGTATCGCCCCCCTTGCCGGCCTCGAATGTCCCGGCCGAAAGATAGGCGCGCAGCGGAAGGCGCGGGGCGCGTGCGAACAGGTCCGAAACATGGGGCATGGCATCGGCGGGCGTACCATCCGGCGGATAGTCCGCCGGCTGCCACCAGTAGGACCCCGACAGCGACAGGAAATTGCCGAACGCCTGCGGATGCCGGTACGCGGCGCAGGCCGCTGCCAGCCCGCCGAAGGACGAGCCCGCCACCGCCGTTCTGCCCGGATCCTGCGCCAGCCCGGTCCGGGTGACAACCTCTGTCAGCAGTTCCGTTGCCAGCATGTCGGCAAAGCCGGGATCGCAGGTCAGTTCCCGCGCGCGCAGGTCGGGATCGACCGCATCGACAAAAACCGCCGCTACCGGTGGCAGGCGGCCCTGTGCGATCAGCCGGTCGAGCATTCCGGGGATCGGCGCCCGTGCACTCAGGTAATCCGCGCCGTCGAAAACGAACAGCAGCACATTGGCCGGATCCTCCGGATCGAAGCCGGCCGGGAGGTAGAGCGTGATATCCCGCATATTGCCCAATATCGCGCTGGTGAAGGGATAGTGTTCTATCCGTCCGGATATAACCAAGTCAGGCGGATAGCCCGGTTGCGGCGGCGCCCCACCGAGTTCCAGATAGCTGTACCGGCCATAGGCATCCGGGGCGTCGCCCGGAACCGGTGTGGTGTTGAGCGGATCGGCCTGTGCGACTGCCAGCAGGGCACGGCGGCGCTCGCCCGGGTTGCCGGGGATCCGCGGCACATCCGGGGCAAGCCGGTAGAACAGCCGCAGGCTGTCGGGTACCAGATAGGTCCTGTACCAGACTTCGCTGTCGCCCAGCCGTTCGAGCCAGTCGTGATCGTTCGACGGCCCGCCCCAGAGCCGGACATTCCGCGCCGCGCCCCGGTAGAGAAAGGTGACAAGTATCTGGTTTCTGCTGCCGTCCGGCGCCGGCTCCCTGAGCGGGGTGCCGCGCGCCGCCATGTCGGCCCAGAAGCTATCGGTGTCGCCGCCGGACGCCAGCACCCCGGCCAGGGCGCGCAGAGTGGGGCTTTGCGGCAGTGCATCCTGTCCTTCCTGCTCCCCGGGCGGGATTGCGTGGGTCAGGGTGAGGGTCGCCTCGGCCGGCGCATCGTCGCCTGCACTGATGGTCAGCAGCAGCGGCGCCCCGTCCGAAACGTGGCGAAAGGTGCGCGTCCCGCGCGCGTTTTCCTCCAGCAACCGCAGATGCACATGTTCCGGCGTTTCGAGGTGCAGCGAAATCCTGCCCAGCGCAACCGCCAGATCGCCCTGAAGATAGGTTCCCGCGGAAACGTGGATGCCATAGCTTCGTTCTGTACCGTTGGATATAACGACATGTTGCGGCACCCTGATCGGCAGGGTATCAATCGCGATATGGTCAAGGGCGGCAGCATGGGCCGGCAACAGCGCCAGAGGCAGCAGGAGCGCCCGGATGCGGGCATTCATCACCTCGGTCCGCGACTGGTCCGACATCCGGCCGGGGGTGAAGTGGGATGAATCAGATGCATCTGGGTTCATTTCAACTCCTCGTCGAGCGCCGGTTTCGGCATCGCTGCGGGTTCTTTCGAAGAAATTCTGGTATGAGGCTTTTACTTGATAAAAATACTGCGTTATTACGCAATGCGAGTCAGGCGGGGCCGGCCCCCGGAATATCGAATGGAGGTTCGAGGTGGCATCTGAGCAACAAGTATCCGCGCCGACTGCCGGGACGGGTGGTGCCGATGGTGCCCCGACAGATCACGGGCCTCCCGGGGTGGTCGATACGCCTGCGTCGCCCGCCGGCCCCGATGCGGCCGGCACCATCCCGGAGGTTGCCGCGCCGCCCGCCCCTGTCGACACGCCGGGACAACCTGCCGACATTGTCGATACCATCCCTGCGGCTGGAGGGATGCCCGCGACAGCCGACATGCCCGAACCATCCGCCGGTCCCGTAACATTCCTCGACCATGCCGAGGCGTTCACCGCGCCGGCGATACAGTTCCTCCGGGACGGCGGACCAACGATCTGGGCGATTGCCGCGCTTTCGGTGATCACCGTCGCCCTGATCCTGTGGAAAACCTGGCGGCTGGCGCTGATCGGCGCCTGGTCGCGCGGCCGGGCCCGCGATGCTGTCGCCGCCTACGAGGACGGCAGGCCGGCCGAGGCGAGGGCGATTGTCGCCGGCAGACGGGGATTGCGCTCCCGCTGCGTCCATGCCGCCCTGCATGCGCGCGAAACCTATGACGAGGAAGCCGCCCGCGAGGATGCGACCCGCTATGCCCGGCGCGAGATCGAAAACGCCAGTGGCGGGCTCAGGCCACTGGAACTGATCGCCACGATCGCACCGCTGCTTGGCCTGCTCGGCACCGTTCTGGGCATGATCGCGGCCTTCCAGGCCCTGCAGGAGGCGGGCGCGCGCGCCGACCCGGCAACGCTGGCCGGCGGCATCTGGGAGGCGCTGCTGACCACCGCTGCCGGCATGGCGGTAGCGATCCCCGCGTCGATGGCGCACGCATGGTTCGAGGGGATCATCGACAGCATGGGCGCCGATGTCGAGGATGGCGTCAGCCGCATTTTCGTCACCGGCCACCGCAAGCGGAACGTCGCATCGCTGGCGGCAGCCGCCGAGTAAGCGCCGATGCCAGGCATTCGTCCGCAACGAAAACGCCGCCACCCGTCGCTTACGCCGATGGTCGATGTGGTGTTCCTGCTGCTTGTGTTCTTCATGCTCGCCTCGCGCTTCGGCGGCGACAGGGCCATTCCGCTACCGCTTTCGGGCGCGGGGGCGGGCTATTCCGGCCCGCCGCGACTGGTCGAGATCCTGCCGGAGGGCCTGATGCTGAACGGTGTCGAGATCGCCCCCGATACGCTGCCCGCACGGCTCGGGATGATGACCGAGACGCGCAGCGACACGATCATCCTTCAGGGCCGCGATGGCGCCACATTGCAGCGCGTCGTCGATGTCACCCAGGCGCTGAACGCTGCCGGTTTCGGAACCGTGGTGCTGGTCGAATGAACATCAGAGGTCGCCGCCACCGTCCGCCGCGCGAAAGCATCGTTCCGATGATCAACGTGGTCTTTCTGCTGCTCATCTTCTTCCTGATGACGGCACAGATCGCGCCGCCCGAACCGTTCGAGGTTGTCCTGCCCACCGCGCCCGATGCCATCGACCCGGCATCGGAGAACCGCCTGTACATAAATCGCGACGGATTGCCGGGCTATAGCGGTCTGACCGGCGCCCCGGCGCTGGAACTGCTGATCGAGATCCGCGAAAAGTCCACCCCGCTGCAGATACGCGCCGATGCGGATCTGGAGGCGGCCCGTCTGGCGCAATTGCTGCGCCAGCTTGCCGGGGCGGGATTCCAGCGCGTCGAAGTGATGGTGGGCGGATGACGCTGCGACTAGCGGAATTCTGGGTTTTCATCGCCCTCGCGCTGGCGATTCACCTCGCGTTCTTCCTTCAGATGCCCCGGGGCGGTGCCGAGGCGGGTGGCGCAGGCGGCGAGGATTTCGTCACCATCCTCGCGGCAACCGAGCAGGTGGAAACCATGGTCGCCGACTGGAAACGCCCGCCCGAGGTGGCCGCACCCGCGCCTCGGCAACCCGAACCTTCGCTTCCCGTCGCCTTCGATCCGCCCCCCGCGCCGGCGGATCTGGTCGCCCTGCCGGAGTTGCGCCAGCCCGAGGAAATCAGCCCGGTCCAGCCCGACCGGATCGCCGCTATCCGCCAGCCTCCGCCACCGCCGGACCCGGAGCGGGCAACCGAGTTGGCCCCGGAAACGACACCGATGCCGAAGCGGCGCACGGTCCCGCCGGTTGCGCAGGCGAAAACCCCGGACCCGGTACGCACACCGCCCTCGCCAACCGCCACGCCCGGCCGCAAGGCGCAGCAGGCCTCGGCCGGCCAGGCAGGGCAACGGGCGGCCGGATCCGGCGGCGGTGCCCAGGCGGGGCGCGGCAGCCAGGCGGTTTCGACCGGCGTGTCGAAATCGCAGGCCGCATCGCTCAAGCAGGTCTGGGGCGCCAAAATCCGCAGCCGGATCGAGCGCGCCAAACGCTATCCTTCGGGACGACGCCAGAAGGCGCGGGTCGGCATTGCCCTGACGGTCAGCGCCGCGGGGCAGCTTCAGGGCGTGTCGGTTACCCGAAGCTCCGGCATCGCCGCCTTCGATCAGGCCGCCATACAGGCGGTGCGCCGCGCCGGGCGTTTCCCGAGCGCGCCGGCAGGATTGCCGGGGAACGCGCATAATTTCTCGGTGACCCTCGTATTCAACTGAGTGGGCTTTGCTGCGCAAATACGTAGGGGATTCATCTTGCGAATCCAGCATGATAGCCGGGTGGTATGAGCAGTTGGGCCCCGACGAAGTACAAGTCCACGACTGTCAATCGTACAATAGCGCGCTGAAGCAGCGCGGATCGCTGTCGATCTGGTTTGATCCTGAGATAATCTGGACGCCGCAGCTTACGGGGAACCGAAGCGCCGGATTTGGCGTAAGATACACATTGGGATCGACGAAGAAACACTGGAGGTTCGGGCCGTCGGGGTCACCACCGGCAATATCGGCGATGCACCTGTGCTGCCCGAGTTGCTGTACCAAATTCCACCCGAACAGGACGGTGGGTCAGTGACCGCGGACGGGCCCATGACACGCGCAAATGCCATGACGCGATTGCCGCACGTGGTGCCCAGGCCGTCATACCGCCCCGCAAGAACGCCAAACCGTGGAAGCCCGCCAGCGCGGCGGCCATCGCCCGGAACGAAGCGGTCAACGCATCGCGCTATCCGGGCCGAGCACTGTGGCGGCGATGGAGCGGATATCACCGCCGAAGCCGCGTCGAGACCAGGATCAATTGCATCAAACTTCCTGGCCAATCCCTGATGGCAAGAGACTCTGATCGGCAGGTCGCGGAAAGCCAGGTCCGTGCAGCCGTTCTCAACCGCTACACCGCTCCTGGCATACCTGTCACAGAGCCCGTAGAATAAGTCCGTCCAGCGAAAGGGGAAGTACGATCACTCCCCGATTTACGCAACAAAGCCCTTCGCCATGCCAAAACCGTCTATCACGGCGTCGAGCGGATGCGTTCCCGCTTCATCCTCACGATACCGCCAACAACCTCGCCCGACCGCCCCGGGCACTCGCAGTCCGGAGTACAAAACAAAGCCCGCGGCACACCCGGCTCAGGGTGCACTCGCGAACTTCTGCTCCGGTGCATGGGACATTGTCCCGGCTATTTCGGCAGCCTGTCAGGCGAAGGCGATGTCGTCTGCGAGGGCGTTGAGGGTTATGCTTTCGACGGTCAGCCTGTCGCCGCTTCCGAAGTCGAAGACGACGTTTCCGCCGGTTTCCGTGGCGAAGTTGCGCGCCGCGGCGAAGCTGGTGACGCCGAAGCCGAGCAGCCTGACAGTATCGATATTGTTCTCGAAGCCGACGATACGATCCTGATCGTAGTCTTTTCCGAACACGAACACGTCCGCGCCGGCGCCACCGGAAAGGACATCGTTGCCGGCACGGCCGTTGAGGGTATCGTTGCCGGCATCGCCCCAGAGCGTGTTGGCACCGGCATTACCGCGCAGGTCGTCGTTGTATTTCGAGCCATAGAGGTTCTCGATACCGACAAACGTATCCCCCGCCGCCTCGCCGGTATTGACCGACGCATTGGCCAGATCGACGCGCACGGCCGCTGCCGCGCCCGAGTATTGTACCCGGTCGGTTCCGGCGCCGCCGTCGAGGATATCAGCCCCGGTCCCGCCATAGAGCACGTCGTTACCGGCCCCGCCGTAAAGCGTATCGTTGCCGGCCCAGCCGCGCAGCGCGTCGTTACCCCCATCGCCCCACAGCACGTTGGCCGCGCCGTTGCCCCAGAGATCGTCGTTGTGGTTCGAGCCGTAGAGGTTCTCGATGCTGACATAGACATCCCCTATCGCCTCGCCGTTATTGTTCGCCGCATTGCCGAGATCCGCCCTGACACCGGCCGAAGCCTCGCTGTACTGGGCGCGGTCCGTTCCGTCGCCGCCATCAAGCCTGTCCGCGCCGATACCGCCCAGAAGCACGTCGTTGCCCGCGCCGCCGACGAGATGGTCGGCACCGGCCCGGCCGCGCAGCACATCGTTGCCGCCGTCGCCCCAGATCACGTTGGCGCCGGCATTGCCGCGCAGGTCGTCAACGTATTTCGAGCCGTAGAGGTTCTCGATGCTGACATAGATATCGCCCCGAGCGTCGCCGGTATTGTTCGCGGCAACCTGAAGGTCCGCCACGACACCGGCCGAACCGGTATTGTACTGCGCCCGGTCGATGCCGTCTCCGCCATCCAGCCTGTCGGCGCCCTGACCGCCCAGCAGGGTATCGTTGCCGGCCCCGCCAAGCAGGTGGTCGTCTCCGCGCCAGCCATGCAGCACGTCATTGCCGGCATCGCCCCAGAGAGTATTTACCAGATCGTCGCCGCGCAGATCGTCGTTGTATTTCGAGCCGAACAGCCCTTCGATATCGACGTAGCGGTCGCCGGCGGCTTCGCCGGTGTTGATCCTGGCATTGGACAGGTCGGCCCGCACCGCCGCCGTCGCGGCGGAATATTGCGCCCGGTCGGTGCCCGTCCCACCGTTGAGCCAGTCGGCCCCCGCCCCGCCAAGCAGCACGTCGTTGCCGCCCCGGCCATAGAGCCGGTCATCGCCGTCGCCGCCCCACAGGGTGTTGATCACGCCGTTGCCTGACAGGCGGTCGTCGTGTTTCGAGCCGAGCAGGTTCTCGATGCTGACGAATGTATCGCCCGCCGCGTAGCCGGTGTTCTTCGACGCATCGGCCAGATCCACCGTGACCCCGGTCAGCGCATAGATGTAGCCCGCCCGGTCGGTGCCCTCGCCACCGTCGAGATGGTCGGCGCCCTGGTTGCCGTAGAGGTCGTCATTGCCCAGACCGCCATAGAGCGTGTCGTTGCCGTTGCGGCCGTGCAGTTGATCGTTACCGTCGCGACCCCAGAGCTTGTTGGCCTTGGCGTTGCCGCGCAGGCTGTCGTTGTACTGCGATCCCCAGAGGTCCTCGATGCTCTTGTAGGTGTCGCCCGCCGCCTCGCCGGTGTTGAGCGACGCATCGTCGAGGTCGGCCAGTACCGCCGCGGTTGCGTCGGAATACTGCGCCCGGTCGGTGCCGCCGCCGCCGTCGAGCCGGTCGGCGCCAATACCGCCGAACAGCACGTCGTTTCCGTCACCGCCCCAGAGCGCATCGTGTCCCTGATCGCCCCAGATCATGTTGTCGCCGCCGGTGCCATACAACTCGTCGCTGAACTTCGAGCCATGCAGGTTCTCGATCCCGACATAGGTGTCGCCCGCCGCCTCGCCGGTGTTGAATGCCGACGGGACCTGAAGGTGGACCCGCACCCCTGCCGTGGAGTCGGAATACTGCACCCGGTCGATGCCGTCGCCACCGTCGAGCCGGTCGGCGCCGAGCCCACCCAGCAAAATATCGTTGCCTGCCCCGCCGTAAAGCGTGTCGTTGCCGGCCCAGCCGCGCAGAACGTCGTTGCCGCCGTCGCCCCAGATCGCGTTGGCTCCGGCATTGCCGCGCAGGTCGTCGTCATGCGCCGAGCCCCACAGGTTCTCGATGCTCACATAGCTGTCGCCCATTGCCTCGCCGGTGTTGATCGCGCTGTTGCCGAGATCGACGCGCACGGCCGATGCCGCGCCCGAATATTGCGCCCGGTCGGTACCCGCGCCGCCGTCGAGCCGGTCGGCGCCAAGACCGCCCAGCAGCACGTCGTCGCCACCACGGCCATAGAGCTTGTCGGCACCGGTCGCGCCCCACAGCGTGTTGGCCCCGGCATCGCCGCGCAGATCGTCGTTGTATTTCGAGCCATACAGGTTCTCTACGCTCAGATAGGTATCGCCCGCCGCCTCGCCGGTGTTGACCGACGCGTTCTCAAGGTCGGCCAGAACT